>JARRQQ010000172.1:0-12076 GCA_037381725.1 Sedimentisphaerales bacterium | reverse complement strand
ATGGCCTCTCTTATCCTCGTCTCCCGAGGCTTAATCAGTCGGCAGAACTTCATCCTCGGATCGTTCTCTATCCTTTCGTAAACGTCTGTGGCCAGAGCGGGGTCCAGAGTGAGGATATGAATTGTATTTCCTCTGGCCGCGTGGCTCAGGATGTCCAGCTTCTCATCCTCGATATGGTACGTTTCGTCCAACCTGTGTCAGCCTCCTACTTTCTGAAACCCGGCCCTTTCCGGCACCCCGATCCTAAACCAGGTCGAGATCGAAAAAGTCATTTACCCTGCTTTTTAGCTCGAATCAGGCAACTCATCGATTCTTCCTGATGCACTAGCACAACCTCGGCAAATCCGGCCGCACAAAGGTCTTCACGATACTCATCGAACGTGTACGTCCCTCCCGCCTGGGTGCCGACCAGCATATTGACGGCGAACAACGCCCCGGCTTTGGGACGCGTTCGGGACGGGTCCATGACGATGTCGCGTATGACGACCGCACCGCCGGCGACAAGGGCTTTGTAAACCTTGGAAAAAAGCGCACGGTTCTGCTCCCTTGAATTTTGGTGGCATATCGCTCCGAGCCACACAAGGTCCGCGCCACCCGGCAACTCATCCGTATAGTAGTCACCCGGCACGAGCCTCACTCGCTCGCCGAGCCCGGCCTCCGCGATACGTTCCCTCGCCATCGGTACGACGGGCGGCAAGTCAAACAACGTCGCTCGAGAATCCGGCACGGCGCGAAGGAGTGCAATTGTCCAGGTGCCCGGTCCGCCGCCGACGTCAAGCATCTGCTGGAATTGCAGAGGCTGCAATCTGGCGACAACTTCCGCCGCGATAGGCCCGGAAACGTTTTGCATGGCCCCGATGAAATCGGCCTGGTCGGCCGCGGCGCCGCGAACGCTCGGACCGGCTTCAGCGGGATTTCCCGTGCGAACCACCTCCGCCAGCAAAGCCCAGCGGCGCAGGCAATTGCCCTGATGGCGAATCATCGGAAGAATACTCTCGGGTGATCTCTCCGTCAGAAAGCTCGCCACGCCCTCGGGGACGGTGTACAGATCATCCCTCTTGGCCAGAAGCTCCATCGCGGCAAGCGCGTCCAGAAGAATTGCCATCGCCCTCGGATCGGCGCCGAGCTTACGAGCCAACGCCGGAGCCGTCATGGCTTCTTCGTGCAAAGAAGTGAAAACGTCCCAATCCGCCCCGGCGGCCAACACACAGGCCGGCTGGAACGAACGGACGACATCCGAAATGTCACAGGCGGTCCATGTTTTCGTCATCGGTACTCCTTACTGACTAAAATACCCGATTCTGTCGAGAATCTTCCCCATTATGAGGCTCATTCGCAGTAGGATACCGGGTCCGCCCGATAAATACAACAGTCATCTCCCTTCCGCTTCTTCGGTATGAAACGACCGCACTCTATTCTTGCGGTGCGCAAATGGTGTCTTGATTTTCTGCGGTTTTATGTTCCTCGCAGCAGATAACGATGCAACCGACCATAAAGAAGATGGATAAGATCAGGGCGGCCACCAACAGTCCTTTTCTCATTGTACGTTCTCCATGATTTGGCTCAGCCGGAACTGAGAAACCGGCAATACCGTTCAATAACCACCGCGCGACAAGGTTCCCAGAATCTCCATCTTGCTTTCCCAGCGGTGGGAGTCCAGCCCAACCGACGCGCGTGTCTGTGTGCTCAGCAAACGACGTAGCCATTTTCCAATGAATCGTAGCGCCTTCATGGCAAAATCTCCTGCGTTTTCGGGTCTTCTACCTTTTTGGCCGCTTCACACTGAATCAGCTCTCTACCCGAATAAGGCCGCAATTCGACGGGCGGTAACGGAAATAACAAAAGTTGCCGCGGTTCCGATCACGATGAGCCAGCTCCAGCCGGCGTTTCTACGGCCGTTTGTTGCCTACGAGATTGCCCAGAACCAGTGTCATAGCGGTGCCGATGGGGAAATGCCAAGGCCAAGCGAGCGTGAAGTAGATGGGCTCGCCTTCCGGCGTTCGACCGACAACCACCAGGGAGATAACCAGGACCAGCGCTATGGCTATAGCCACGTAGACGATCCTCACCGGGTGGGCGCGGAGGTGGCGGATGGCCTGGACAAGCAGGATCAGGCAGGCGATCAGGACGATCCACTGTGGAATACTAAAGATCCACCGCAAGGTACTCTCGTGCCAGTTCAGGGCAAAGACGATGAGCATTGACAGCGGCACGCCCCACATCAGGCCCAGGTCGTCGCGCTTGGTGGGCAGGAAAGCCAGCAGGAAGACGCCCAGCAATGCGCCGTACGTGTACGCCGCCATGGCCAGCGCAAACTGGATCAGGTCGGCGTACGACTGAGCGATCGTATCGCAAGAAATCGCAAACGCCGTCAGTAGGACGCCCCAGATCACCACGATAATTCGCGAGGCCCGGACGTAGTGCCGGTCGGATGCCTCAGGTTTGAGGTACGGCTTGTAGACCAGGGAGATGCTCGACTGAGACAAAGCCGCCAGGAGCGAGTCGAGCGTCGAGATCGCGGCGGCGAATATCGCCGCCATCAGCAGCCCCGAAAGGACCGGTGGCATAACATCGACGATGTAGATGGCGAAGATCTTCATCGGGTCGTTATCGACGACCACCTGCTCTGCCCTGCTCAGCGGGAAGTGCTGGTAATAAACGTACACAGCCGCGCCGACGAACAGCAGCAGATACGTCAGCGCTTGCGAGAGACCCGAAAAAATGATCGCCTTGCGAGCATCGCCCGCACGACGGCACGTGAACATGCGCTGGACGTTGAGTTGGTCCGTGCCGTGAGAGGCCAGGGTCAGAACGCCGAAGCCGATCAAGCCGCACCAGAGCGTGTACGCTTCCTTCGGATTGATGCTGAGATTGATGACGCGGAGCTTGCCGGCAGCGTGGGCTTCCGAGACGATGGTGCCGATACCGCCCTCGATCGTGGTCGCCGCGAACACCAGCGCCGCGATGGCGCCCAGCGTGAACAGGAGGCACTGAATCGCATCCGTCCAGATAACCGTGGTAATGCCGCCCATGATGGTCCAGCCGATCGAGACGACACCGATGATGATGACCGAGGTGGCTATGTTCGTGCCCGTGACAACCTGGAGCGCCTTGGCCGCGATGTAGACGCGGGCGCCCTGGGCGAGGATGCCGCCGATCATGAACAGACCGGTGGTGATACCCCGGACGCGCGGGCCGAGCTGGTGGCCCATGTATTCATAGGGCGAATAGATATCGCGCCGGTAGTAGACGGGAACGAAGAAGTAACCGATGACGAAGCGGGCGGCGATGGTCCCGAAGGCGAGTTGGATGTACGTCATGTCCCCGCCTTGAGAAAAAACGATGGCCGGGGCGATGAGGAAGGTCGCAGCGGACAGTTCGGTGGCGATGATCGAGCCACAGACAGCCGGCCAAGGCAGCCGCCGACCGCCCAGGAAGAAGTCCTTTATCGAGGCTTGCTTGCCCGCCAGCAGCCCACCGAGAAGAGTCGTGAAGATCAGATAGACAACAATGACCAGCCAGTCCCAAACAGTGAAGTTGCCAGCGATCTCGTCAAGCGCTTCGTCGACACCTTGCGCGACGCACGGCGCCCCAAGCGCCAGCAAGATCACCAGGACAAGAAACCATCCACGTTTGCCAATCATGCCGGCTCCTCAGGCTGGGAAATGGCAGGACGCAGAAACTCGCCGTTCTCCTTGAGAATCGCCAGCGCGCGAATCAGATCAACCCGGCGAAAGTGCATGACCAGTGCCGCTTTGACCTTTCCCTGTGCGCGGGCCAGGAGCTTCATAGCTCTTGGCCGACTCAGTTGGGTCATCTCCATGACGATCCGTACGGAGCGGTCCCGAAGTTTCTCGTTCGTGGCTTGAAGGTCAACCATCAGGTTGCCATAGACCTTGCCCAACCTGATCATCGCGCCCGTCGTGAGCATGTTGAGGACGAGCTTTGTGGCCGTTCCGGCCTTCATCCGGGTCGAGCCGGTCACCACCTCCGGGCCGACCACCGGATTGATGATAATCTCAGCAGGAATATGCTGGACGGCCTCCGGTGCGCAGGTAACGAAAACCGTGGCCGCCCCTATCCGCTCACTCGAGCGAACGCGCTTCTTCCTTATGGATTCCGCGCCGTCCTCGGCGTGATCTTCCGCACCTTCAGCGGAGCGAACCAGCGCGCGGCGCCCGCCCGCAATGATGCCTTGCACGAGCGAAGGTGACACACCAAACGTCGGAGGGCACTCGGAGGCGTCCAGCACTCCGAGCCGACCGCTGGTCCCGGCCCCGACGTAGAACAACCTGCCGCCCTGCCGAAAGCGATCGACAATCACGTCAATGGCCGCGGCGATCTGCTCTCGCTGCCGAGCAACCGCCATAGGAACGCGTGTGTCTTCGGCGTTGATCAAATCGACGACGACCGGTTGCTCGGCGCCGGTAGCTCCGGGAACGTTATTTGTCAGGCCTTTTATCGTTGCCCAGGCCAGGATTGCAAATGAGACCGCTTCCTTGGCATCGACGCTGATGCCGAAGTCGCCGGTCGAGAGCATCTTAACCTCCGGAAGCTCGTTTTGCAACATCTCGACTAACGTCTCATTGTGCGACCCGCCCCCGCAGAGAATCACCTCGTCCGGCAGCGCGGGCAGGAATCGGCGATACGCTCTCGCGATGCTCTGCGCGGTAAAAGCCGTCACCGTCGCCACAATATCGGCTTCCGCCAAGCCTTTCTTCGTGCCCTGGCGACAGATTCGTTCAGCGAAGTCAGCGCCGAACTCTTCCCGACCGGTGGATTTTGGCGGGCGACGCCGTAGAAAAGGATGCCGGAGCATCTCGCTCAAAAAGCTTTCATCGACAGCGCCCCGGGCCGCCATTCTTCCCCCGCGGTCGAAGTGCCGCCTGCCCCCGCTCATCAATCGGACGACGCCGTCGATGACCATATTCCCCGGGCCTGTGTCGAACGCGATGAGGTCATCTTGCTTACAACCAACCAGCAGAAAAGTAACATTCGCAATGCCTCCGATGTTCTGTACGGCGCGGTTCAGCCGCTTGTGACCAAATAGCACGTAATCCGCGTAGGGAACCAATGGCGCACCTTCGCCGCCGGCGGCCATGTCACGCGGCCGAAAATCCGCAACCGTCGTGATACCGGTCCGCTGCGCGATGACGGAAGGCTCGCCAATCTGCAACGTAGAACGAATCACAGCCCGACCGTACCGCCTTCCGTACGGATTATGATAGATCGTCTGGCCGTGAGAGCCAATCAAGTCAATCGAACTAAGAGCGAGACCGCTTTGGGAACATAGCCTAACGACAGCCTCGGCAAAGATTTCGCCTAAGACAAAGTTATAGTTACAGATATCATCCAACCGAGCGGATTCAGGCCGGCACAAACTCAGAATCCGCCGCCGCAACGCAGCCGGATACGGAAACGTCTCAAAGGCCAGTAGCTGAACCTTCCTCCCACCTATATCGACTACAGCGGCATCCACCCCGTCCGCCGACGTTCCCGACATCAACCCCACGACCCGCACTTTGCTCTTGTTCGCAATTTGTTGAATCTGCCGACTCACAATCGCCCTACTCGTCTGCCCAGTAGATTTCCAATCTAAACGAACTGTCACTATGCGAATTATATCTCTGTATCGTTGTGCCTGCAATGTGAGTATACGGAGCGCATATTTACATTGTCCCTGTAACATGATATGAATATCGTTCTTGAGTATGAAAATGCCGGAGCACTGTGATGTCGGATGCAAGTGAGAAAGCTGAAGAATTCCTGAGCCGGGAGCGGGCGTTTCGATTGGGCGAGCTGGTGACGGAGGCGTTTCATCCGAAAACCAGGACGCTCTCGCAGACGGCGTCTACCGATCTGGCGGCGGCCATCCGGATGCTGCAATCAGTCGATGACGACGTCCCGCCTGCGATGGCTGAGGTACTTAAACAAGATTCATTCCAACAGCTTGTGGAAGCCTTCGGCGAAGCCATGAGTACCGGAAAGCGGATTCATTTTACCGGCTGCGGGGCGACGGGCCGGCTGAGCATTCTGCTGGAAGCGACGTGGCGACGATTCTGGCGGCAATTCAAGCGAGAGCATCCTGGAGTCGCAGGCGATCTCCCCGATTTGGAGAACCAGGTTTTCAGTGTGATGGCGGGAGGGGATTTCGCGCTGATCAAATCGGTCGAGGGATACGAGGACTTCCCCGACTTCGGGCGATACCAGTTGCGGGAAAGAGGCGTCCGGCCCGGCGACGTTGTCGTCGCCATTACGGAAGGCGGTGAGACGCCCTTCGTCATCGGTACGGCCTGGGAGGGATTGGACTCCGGGGCGAGGGTCTTCTTTGTCTACAACAATCCCTCGGAGTTGCTGTGCCGTCACGTGGAACGCTCGCGAGAGGTCATTGAGGAACCGCGCATCACCAAGCTCGATCTGACGACCGGCCCGATGGCCATCACCGGCTCGACGCGAATGCAAGCCACGACGGCGGAGCTATTCGTTGTCGGCAGCGCCCTTGAGATCGCGCTGACACGTTTTCTCGTCAAGAGTCTGTCGCCGGAGCACGTGGAACAATTGGGACTCACTGAGCGCGATCCTCAATATTATCTTAAGTTGTTGGCCGAGCTTATCGAGCAGCTTTCAAGTGAAAAAGCTGTCGATGCACTGGTTCGCGTGACGGAATTCGAGGAGAACATCTATCGACGGAAAGGCCTCGTGACTTACCTGGCCGATTCGTTTCTATTGGACGTGCTGACGGATACGACGGAACGCTCTCCGACGTTTATGCTGCCGCCTTTTCGAAAATGTGATGACGACCTTTCGCCGCGCTCCTGGGCCTTCGTGAAAGACCCGTTCCGCACGACCGAACAGGCGTGGTGCGAGTTGTTGCAGCGCGAGCCGCGAGGTCTGAACTGGCAGCGCGAGATTTACGAAAAGCTAAAGGCGCCAGCCAACCTGCAAACCCAACCGCCAAAGTTGGACAATGCCGAGATATATAAATTTGGGATCGGCAACGAGCCTGATCCCTCGCGGACGGATGCGTCCGACTCGGCATTGATCGCCGTTGCTATCGGTGAAGAAACGAACCGCCTGACTAACGCGGTCCTTCGGAAACTCGACGCACCGTACAAAAGAACAGCCGCTCTGATCGTCGGCTCGGAAGATAACGTAGCCAACATGGATGAAACGTTCCTTCTCGCTTATGACCCGCCCGATTCGCCGCTGCAATTATGGCATCACTTAGCCGTCAAGCTCATTTTGAACACGCTGTCCACCGCGACTATGGTCTGCATGGGCCGAGTCATCGGCAATGCCATGGCCTGGCTGTCGCCAAGCAACAAGAAACTGATCGACCGTGGCTCGCGCTTGATCGCTCAACAAACCGGATGTGATTATGAGCAGGCATGCATTGCCTTGTACAAAGCGATGGAAGATGTCGAAGCCAGAGGGCAACAAGGCCAAGAGGTTCCGTCACCCGTGGCACTCGCTATCCAGAAGCTACGAGGTCGTTAATCCCGGTAGATGAGGTATTTATCTCTGATTTTCCGGAACGACATTAGACCCGTTTGCCATTTCTTGCGAAGCTCATCTATGGAAGCGCCGTTCATGATCGCTTTGCGAATCGTCGAGGCGCCGCACAAGCGGTCGAAGTGCGAAGCTCTCCACTGGAAGTCGTCGGGATAAAGCCGGGATATCTCATCGACAATTTCGATACCGGAGAAGTAAGGTTTGAGGTTATTCCTATCTGTAACGACAATCCGGACGCCGTTACACGCTCGGCCCTTAAATTTCGAGCTTGTGGGCGTGAAATGAGTCGGCTCGAAGCGCATAGCCGGCAGGTTCAGCGCATTTAGCCGCTCAGCTAAACGCTTCGAATCGATCCATGGGGCTCCGAATTGCCTGAAAGGCATCGCTGTTCCCCGTCCTTCGGAGACATTTGTTCCTTCCAACAGGCACAGGCCCGGATAGATGGCGGCGGTTTCCAGGTCGGGCATATTCGGCGAAGTCTTGATAAAACGGAGACCGGTTTGGTCATACCACATCCGGCGGCGCCAGCCTTCCATTGGGACAACAACCAACTCGGTCTTTACATGGCCGGCCAGCCAGCCTTGCCCATTGAACATTTTCGCCAGTTCGCCCGCTGTCATCCCATGCCGGACCGGAATCGGATAAAGCCCTACGAAGCTGGCCTGCGCTGACTCGAGAATATTACCTTCCACACAAGTACCGTTGATGGGATTCGGGCGGTCCAGCACGACAAAAGTCTTTCCGTTTTCTGCGGCGGCTTCCATCGCCAGCGACATCGTGTAGATATACGTGTAAAACCGGGCGCCGATGTCCTGGATGTCGAAAACGAGAACATCGACATTTTGCAGCATGTCTTTTGTGGGTTTTTGTGTCTTGCCATAAAGACTGTAAACCGGCAGATTGTAGACGGGGTGGGTTTGGTTGCCGATTGTCTCGGCGTCCGGGGCAATGCCCCAAAAACCATGTTCGGGGCTGAAAAGAGCTACAACTTTCACGCCAGGAAGGCCCTTGAATACGTCCACCACAAACCGACCATTGCGGTCGTACGCCGTGTGGTTGGCGATGATTCCAAGGCGTTTACCTTGAAATAAATCCTTATACTCACTCACACGATCCAACCCGGTCTTCACCGAGGCATAGCAACTGCAAAGCATTACGAGAGAACCTAGGATCATGATTGCTTTTGGCGATTTCATCCTGTTCCGTCCAAATCAAATTATACAATCAAATCTACCTGCTCATACTGTAAACGACTTTTGAAGATCGAACAAGAAATATCGTGACAACACATCTCTCTCTGAATAAGATATACTCCTTAGGTTTTTTGAAAAGAATCGAAATGAGACGATCGCAAGCAACGCTTCTGATACTGCTATTTTGCCTTTCAGTACAATGCCGGCCCGTTCAGGAAGAAAAGCCCAAGCCGCGTTTCGATCAGATCGGTCGGGTAGTCCACGAAGAAATCGAAAAAGACAACTTTCCCGGCGCCGTCGTCCTCGTCGGCCAGGGAAACGATATACTGTACTGGGAAGCCTTTGGCCACGAGATAACGGACCCTTGCGAAGAGCCTATGGGCACAGATACGGTCTTCGACATGGCCTCTGTGACCAAGCCGGTCGCTACTGCTACATCGATCCTGATTCTCATGGATCGCAACGCTATAAAATTAGACGACTACGTCCGAACCTATCTACCCGCCTTCGCTTGCAAAGGTAAAGAGGACACCCAAATTAAGCATCTACTGGCGCACGTATCGGGCCTGCCTGCATATACGAATGCGAGCGTATTGAAGGAGCAATTCGGAAGTCCCTGTCCCGAAAAAGTCATCGACAAGATATGTTCGTTGGAAGCGCTCAGCGCACCTGGAGAAAAGTTCCGGTACAGTTGTCTCAATTACATCACGCTGGGCAAAATCGTAGAAATCATCAGTGGAAAGAACCTTGCTGATTTCAGCCGGGAGAACATCTTCGTTCCGCTCGGCATGAAGCACACCACGTTCAATCCGCCGGCTTCCTGGAAAAAAGATGTCGCCGCGACGGAAGTCACCGACGGCAAGCCACTGCGTGGTACCGTCCACGATCCCTTAGCCCAATTGATGGCCGGCGTCTCCGGAAACGCCGGACTATTCTCGAACGCTCACGATCTGTCGATCTACTGCCGAATGCTGCTTAATGGAGGAGTCTGGAAGCGCAAACGAATCCTCAGCCCTGAAGCGGTTCGTCTGCTGACTACCGTTCAAACGCACGGCCGGGCGTATGGCTTTGGCGTGAGCTCGCGCTATGCGTCGGCCAAAGGCGCTTATGCTTCGCAAAAGGCCTTCACCCATACCGGCTATACGGGCACGTCGATCGTCTGCGATCCGGAAAGCGACATGTGTGTGATTATTCTCGCCAATCGAGTCCATCCCAAAGATGACGGCAGCGCGAAGCCCGTTCGCACGAAAGTGGCGGATATCGTCTTTTCAAGTTTGTCAACGTCGCCCGCCCAAAATGGAGGTGAAAAATGAAACGCCGTGATTTTCTGAAAGCCGCCGGCTTCGGCGCCGCGGCTTTGGCTTTGCCCTACCCGAGAGATGTTATTCGGACGACGATGGGCACTGAGCGCAAAAACAAACCCAATATTGTTTACATCCTCGCGGATGATCTCGGCTACGCGGAAGTCGGTTGCTACGGCCAGAAGAAAATAAAAACGCCTAACATCGACAAGTTAGCCTCGCAAGGCATGAGATTCACACAGCACTATTCCGGTAACCCGGTCTGCGCGCCTTCGCGTTGCACACTGATGACGGGATTGCATACGGGGCACGCCCAGGTGCGCAGCAACAAGCAGGTGGGTGGCCAGGAGGGCTGGAGACTCGGTTCGACCACCGGCGGGCAATGGCCCTTGAAGGCCGATACCGTCACGGTAGCGAAAATCCTCAAGAAAGCCGGCTATGCGACTGGAGCGTTCGGCAAATGGGGTCTCGGGCGCGTCGGCACGACGGGCGATCCGAACAAGCAGGGCTTCGACCACTTCTACGGCTACATCTGCCAGCGTCAGGCCCATACGTACTACCCCAACCACCTGTGGCGCGACGGCAAGGTGGAGTGGCTCGAGGCCAACAAGGATGGAAAAGAGGGGGCCTATTCCCATGACCTGATCGCGGCTGAGGCGTTGAAGTTCGTCAGGGCGAACCAGGACCATCCCTTCTTTCTCTACGTACCCTTCACCATCCCGCACGTCGCCCTCCAGGTCCCGCAAGACTCTCTGGACGAGTACGTGGGTCTGTGGCCGGACCCGCCGTACACGGGCAACAAAGGCTATTTTCCGCATCCGCACCCGCGAGCGTGCTACGCGGCGATGGTCACCCGAATGGACCGGGACATCGGACGAATCATGTCCTTGCTGAAGGAGTTGGACCTTGACGAGAACACGTTAGTCATCTTCACCAGCGACAACGGCCCGACCTTCAACGGTGGAACGGATTCGGCGTTCTTCGAGAGCGCCAAGCCCTTTCGCGGCCTGAAAGCCTCGGTTTACGAAGGCGGCATCCGTGTACCGTACATCGCGCGCTGGCCCGGACGGATCAAACCCGGAACCACGAGCGATCTCATCTCGGCCTTTTGGGATTTCCTACCAACTTGCTGTCAACTCATTGGCGTGGACCCGCCCGCGAATATCGACGGGATATCCATGCTGCCCACTCTCCTCGGGCAACCCCAAAAACAGAAAAGGCACAAGTACTTGTACTGGGAGCTCCGGGGCCAACAAGCGGTGCGGATGGGCAAATGGAAAGGGCTTCGCCTCAAACCCAACAGGAAGATTCAACTCTACAATCTGGAGGAGGACATCGGCGAATCCGACGACGTGGCCAGCGAACACCCTGACCTTGTAGCCGAGGTGGCCGAGATCTTCAAGACCGGAAGAACCCCGTCGGAGACGTTTCCGCTGAGCAAGACCATACTCTGAACGCGCATAGGTTTGTGTTAATTGAAACGTCAGCTTGCCTTTTGAAGTGACAGGCGTTTCCGTGGGGATACATGATGCGGCGTTATCTCATAGTCACTTCATTGGTGGTAGCCTTGGTCAACCAGAGACCGTCCGCGTGCGTCGCCGGGGCGGCTCCTGAACGCAGCGCGCGAAAAGAGCTACGAGACATCATCGGTGTCACGCACGTCGATGG
This sequence comes from Sedimentisphaerales bacterium, assembly GCA_037381725.1. Lineage (GTDB taxonomy): Bacteria > Planctomycetota > Phycisphaerae > Sedimentisphaerales > Anaerobacaceae > JAFGTG01. Next base: position 402 of record JARRQQ010000172.1, on the reverse strand, counting down.
GAAGTACCATCTAACTAATAAAGATTTTCTCAACGAGGGCGCGGATCAAATCCTGGCTCTCGGCTCGCGGGTCATCAAAGTGTGGCTTCACAACCCGGCGAAGTCCTACCCATTCAATTCGCAATGGCCTAAAATGGACTCCCTGGTCGAGATCGCAGAGTCACCCTATTTCAAGAGCCTCTTCGACAAGCCCATGACCACCTATATCCTGATGTGCTTTTCGATAGGAAACGGTGCCGGCTACTGGCGAAAGGGCATGACCGAGAACCAGCAGATCGAGGAACAGCGCCAGTTCTACGAGCTGGCCAGGTACTTGCTGTCCACGTTCCAGGGAACTGGTAAGACCTTCGTGTTGCAACACTGGGAGGGTGATTGGCTGATTCGCGGGAATTACGACGCGAA
>JARRQQ010000171.1:0-7688 GCA_037381725.1 Sedimentisphaerales bacterium | reverse complement strand
CGATTCTCAAGGAAGCCGTCAGGATCGCTGAGGACCATGAGGTCACCATCTGTATGGAGCTGCTCAACAGCAAAGTCAACCATCCCGGCTACATGTGCGACAAGACCGCGTGGGGTTTCGAGTTATGCCGGCGCGTCCACTCGCCGCGATTCAAGTTGCTGTATGACATTTACCACATGCAGATCATGGAAGGTGACCTCATCGCTACCATCCGAAAGAATATTCAGTTCATCGGCCACTTCCACACCGCCGGCGTGCCCGGCCGGCACGAGCTCGACGAGAACCAGGAGATCTACTATCCCGCGGTGATGAGAGCGATCGTCGAGGCCGGCTATCAGGGTTACGTGGCTCACGAGTACACGCCCACGCGCGACCCGCTCAAGTCGCTCGTAGAGGCTGTGCAAACCTGTGACGTGTAGACAACGCTACGTTTTGGAAATCGCATGACTGTGAGATTGCTTCGCTCCGCTCGCAATGACATAGGGTGCCCATATTTGTCAGTGCGAGACGTAGGATAGGCAAATGCCGGTTTTGCCCACGCGGATTCTACGAAGGTGACATGATGAAACCTGCGACTAGAAAATCTTCGAATGAGAGAAGATCATTCAATTTCCTGACGGTTCTCGTGATCGTTGCGAGTATAACGACAGCTGGAGTGGCACAGGATATGCCCAAGTCTTCTCAGCCAGCGCTGGACGCCGCCGCCAAGGCGTTGGCGGAGGGACGCTTGGACGCGGCTTCGCGTGAATTTCAGACGATTTCGGAGGAGCCGTCGGCGCCGGCGTGCATGCGCGGCCTGGCCATGCTCGGTCTGGCAGAAGTCGCGCTGGCCCGCAAAGATTTCGACGCAGCCGACGCGATATGGAAACGGCTGGCCGACGACGCGACAATGCTGCGCTTCCACCGCGAAACGGCACGCCGCCTTATCGCGGAGACCAAACGAATCCAACAGGGATTGCCCGCTCGCGACCCTGATGCGTATCGAGTCCAATTGCCCACACTGCCTGAGCCTGCGGTGACATTGCACGTTGCACCGATGGGAAACGGCGCGGCCGATGGTTCCGCGACCAAGCCCTTTCGCACTCTCGAAGGTGCGCGCAACGCCGTGAGAAAGCTGAAAGAGGATCACGGCGGATCGCTGCCTAAGGGCGGAGTGAGAATCGAAGTCGCCGGCGGAAACTATGCCATACAGCGAACGTTCAATCTGACGTCGGAGGATTCAGGAACCGCCGAAGCTCCGATCATCTACCAGGCCCAGTCCGGCCAGAGCCCCGTCTTTCGCGGCGGGAAACGAATTACGAAATGGAGACCGATCTCGAATGCTCTGCTTCGTGACAAGCTCGAACCTTCGGTCCGTGACAAGGTTCTTGAATCGGATTTGAAGGCCGCGGGCGTTACAGATTGGGGCGACGCGACGGACTTGCGGCATCGGCCGGAATTGTTTGCGAACGGCCGGCCTCAAACGCTTGCCCGCTGGCCAAACGAAGGCTTCGTCGAGACCGGGGACATCCTGGGCAAAGACACTTTCAAAGTCTGGAACAGGATCGAGGGATGCCGGGACGGGAAGTTCCGGTATCTGGGCGACCGGCCGGGCTGGTGGCGCGACGAGCCGGACGTCCGTCTTTACGGCTACTGGTTTTGGGATTGGTACGAACAATATCAGAAGGTCGGCTCGATTGACGCCGACGCTCACACCTTCACGTTATTGCCGCCCTACTCGAACTACGGGTACCGCAAGGGCCAGCGATATTATGCCGTCAACGTGTTTCGTGAACTCGACAGCCCCGGCGAATGGTATCTCGACCGCCGCACGGGGATGATCTACTGGCTCCCGCCGAAGGGCATCGAGGTATCGAAGGCCGAGGTCGTTCTGAGCATGCTGGACGAGCCTTTCATCATACTTAACAACGTCGAGCACGTAACGTTGCTTGGCTTGACGTTTCAGGAAGGACGCGGCGACGGAATCCATGTTGACGGCGGCGCCGATTGCCTCGTGGCCGGCTGCACCATCCGCCGGTTCGGCGGCGACGCTATCATCGTCCAGGGCGGACGACACCACGGCGTCTTCGGGTGCATGATGAATACGCTCGGTTGCGGCGGAGCGAACGTCATCGGAGGCGACCGCGAAAAACTCACGCCCGGCCGCCATTACGTGGAGAACTGTACGGTCTCGAACATCTCCCGGATCAAGCGAACGTACACCCCCGCCGTTCATTTGGACGGCTGCGGCAACCGCGTCGCCCACAACCTGTTCGAGAAGATTCCTTCCTCGGCGCTGCGTATCGACGGCAACGAGCATCTGATCGAGCTGAACGTGATTCGCGACGTCGTTCAGGAGTCGGACGACCAGGGTGGGCTCGACATGTGGGGCAATCCACTGGCTCGCGGCGTCGTGATTCGCTGGAACCAGTGGAGTGACATTCGAGGCGGTACGGCGAACGGAGCCGCGGGCGTGCGGCTGGACGATATGATCTCCGGTGTCGTCATTCACGGGAATATCTTCGAGCGGTGCGGCGCCGTCAAGTTTGGCGGCGTCCAGATTCACGGCGGCCAGGAGAACGTCGTGGACGGCAACCTTTTTGTCGATTGTTTCGCGGGAATCAGCTTCAGCCGCTGGGGTCAGAAACGCTGGCTTGAATCGATTCAACGTTTCCTTCCGCAAGCGGGCCGACCGCCCTATTCAAGCCGTTATCCCGAGCTCGCCGGACTCAAAGAGAACGCAGACGTGAATATCGTCACCCGGAATCTCTTCTCCCATTGCGAAAGCGTCTTCCTTCGTGACGGCGGAATAGAACGGACCGCGCTCAATGCGGCGACGGCCCGGGCCATCGCACCCGAAAGCGTATCGGAAGACAAGTCCGCCGGAAGTGAGCAGCTCAAGCAAATCCTTTTCGAGAAAATTCCATCGGAGGAGATGGGACCCTACCCGCATCCGTGGAGGATACGACAATGACGTCCTGCGTGCCGGCGCTCAAATTTCGCCGTTCATACTGGTCTTCTTAGGAGTTGAATGATAGACGGTTATGGTATTCGCATTTGCGTAAGGCGGCTTGGTTCATCGAGAAGGAGGAACGAGTCAATATCCGCCATCATCTCTGTGTGATTGATCCGGAGCGTACGGGCTTGCCTTCTACGGCTCTCAGCAACGGTCTCGCCGAGTTGGGTGCTTCCGCAGCCGAACGGTAAGACCATGAATATACCGAGAAGGACGACCAAAACCACTTTGCTCACAAAAGCAGGTACTCTCTTCATCATTGCTCCTTTTCAATCGGATAAGAGCGTTCTCGCTGCCTGAGCGGTGCAAGATCCGCCATGAACTACAATTTCATTATACAGGTCCTCACAAGGGCTGTCAACTAAAAACAGGCGGGAATATCACCAAATATTACCCAGACGCGTTGATTTGAGGTGTGTTGGCAGGTCGACCCCGGGCCGGCCGTGAGCGGGAAGGTGCTCCGACGGCCGGCTCGCGGGTGTATTGCTGATGGACTTGCAGGTGGCACTATGTGGGAACCGCGGCCATCTCGCGGGATCGCTGTTGCCTTCTTCTTCGGCGATTTATGGTCCGCTGCTCGGTCTGGGCGACCGGCGCATCGCTGGCGGCCAGCGCCAGAGCGTCCTGGGCGTTCGCGGCGTACAAATCCGCCTCCATTTCCTGCCATAGCCCTTCGGCCCGGTTGAAAAGCCCGCCCGATACCATAATTCGCATGTCGGGCCAGGCGTTGACGGACTTGATTGTGTCGATCAGCCGTCGCACCTCCGGGGCTTGTCTCGGGGCTGTGCCGTAAACCAGCAGAATCGCCGGGCTGTATTCGTGAATAAAGGCGAGAATGTCGTCATTTGTGAGTCCGCCGCCCAGGAATCGGACCTCCCATCCGTCGCTCTCGAACAGATCGGTCAACATCTGGGCGCCGAGCTCCTGCAACTCTTCCGGTGCACAGCAGACGGCTACCTTTTTGTTCCTGGTGGGCCGGCGAGGCAGTTTGTTCTGAAGCTGATCCACAATGGTCCGATTCACACGCGTCGCCAGATGCTCCTGTACCGGGGTGATCTTGTCCTCTCGCGATAACCTTTCGATCTCAGCCATAACCGGCCAGACGATATGAAGGTAGACGGAATTGGCCGGTATGCCGCTCTGGAGGGCCTCCTCTATGACGGCTCGGCAGGCTCTTCTATCACCTCGCAATAATGGTTCCAGATAGCGGGCCAGGAAATCGTTCTTGATCATGCTTCAGTCTCCAGTAACAATCCTTCGTTTAATTCTGTTAAAATAGGTAGCTTTCAAAACAATACACCTTCTATCGGAGGGCGAATTCAAAAAACTTGAGTTAATTTGGGGTATTTACATAAGATCGGAGGTTTTTTGTCCCAATTTGCCCGTGAGGCTCCGTCAGGACGGATATTATCGCCCGGACGGGACGCTTGGCTGAAAGCGAACGGTGGCCAGTCTCTCCAGACTACTGATTCCATTTACGCCACAGGAGGGTGGCTGCCTCGTCCCGAAGACGCGATTTGCCGGACGATTGCAAGTCCGGTTCTTGCGTCGTATAGTTTGATGTATGAAAGCTGTCAAGCTAAGGTTCGACCGGGGTACGCTCTTGCTCTCCGGCTCGCGGGGCGGGGAGGCGCGCGACGTCGCCGGGCTTGGTATCTGGACTTGGGACGCCCGCGTCGGCGCATTGCGATGCGACGCAATCCACTACGGAAAGGTCCGCGATGTCCTGGCGACTCGGCTCGGCCCGGCTTTTTCCGATGAGGTGCCGAAGCCCGTTCGTGTTCAGTGGCCGCAAATCAATCTACCGAGGCTGAGGCCGAACCAGATAGAGGCCCTTGACGCCTGGTCCGTGGCCGGCGGTCGCGGACAGATTATTATGCCGACGGGAACGGGCAAGACAGAGGTGGCGTTGGCGGCGATGGCGAGGACGAAGGTCGCTTCGTTGATCGTTGCGCCCGTGCGGGATTTGATGTATCAGTGGCACCGCCGGATTCTGGCCGCCTTCGACTATGACGCCGGCATTGTCGGTGACGGCCTTTCCGATGTCAAACCGATCACCGTGACCACGTACGATAGTGCATATATTCACATGACCAGGATGGGAGCCGGCTTCGGATTACTGATCTTCGACGAGGAGCACCATCTGCCCGGAAAATGTCGCCGGGAGGCGGCGATCCTCAGCGCCGCGACGATGCGGCTCGGATTGACGGCCACGGAAGAGCGTTCAGACGGCCTGCACAAAGACCTGGACTGGCTCATCGGCCCGGTCGTCTATCGGATGCCGTTCAAAGAGGCGGAAGGTTCGACGCTGGCACACTTCGATCTGGTTCGTATTCCGGTGGCATTGACCGAGCAAGAGCAGGCCACCTACGACCAGTGCAGCCGGGTCGTTCGACATTTCATCAGCTCCAGGCGCAAGGACCAGCCCGGCTACACGTGGCAGGACTTATGCAGGGAATCGGGCAAAGACCCCCAGGCACGTAACGCCCAGAAAGCCTACTATCTGAAGAATTCCATCGAGTCGCGCGCGGCGGAAAAGCTCCGCGTGCTGGAGGACATATTTCGGCTGCACAGAGGCCAGCAGATCCTCGTTTTCACCGGCTTGAACGTCATGGCCATCGAGGTCTCCAAGCGATTCCTCGTCCCGACCATTCTCTCGCATACTCGAAAGCGCGAGCGGTTGTTGGTCCTGGACAGCTTCGCCAAAGGAGTCTTTCCCGTCCTGGTGGCCAACCGCGTGCTGGATGAGGGCGTGGACGTGCCCGAAGCAAAGGTCGCCGTCGTCATCGGCGGGCAAGGCTCGACCCGTCAGGCCAAACAGCGTTTAGGGCGCGTCCTGAGAAAGTCCGGCAACGCGCGGGCGACTCTGTACGAAGTCGTCTGCGAAAACACCAAAGAGGTCCATCGTTCCCGAAAGAGACGCAAGAGCGATGCTTACGAGCGACCAGTCTATCGTCGAGTTTAAGGCGGGCCAGGCTATCCCGGACCGCCTAACGCAGAGCACGCATCGGCACTACGTCGACTATGCCGAGAAGATGCTCTCGATTTATCGTACCGGCCAAAACCGCCAGCGCCGTGAACTTCATCGACAGGTCGAGTCCTTGTTTGCGGATGAGCCTGATTGCCCGGTTCACCGGATTCAGGCCTTCTGCAAGCTGCTCGACGACAAAAGCGTCTACCAGACCGACCTGCCCGGCCAGGCAGCTAAGCTGCGATTGGACGTGTTCTTCCAGGCGGCGCGTTTGCATCCGCTTGTCGAGCAGCCGGACCGCCTCTTCGAGCACAGCGAGACACAGACAAAAGCGCACCTCGCGGAAGAGATGGGCTTGTCGTGGGACGAGATCGAATCGAGTCTTTACGCCGACGTCATAGCGTTCCAGCGATTGGAGAGTTTCGAGGGCTATCCGAGCGGTCTTGCTTTGCTGTCCCGCTACAATGTTGCCCAGCTTCAGGCGTGTCTATACCGGGCGGAACGGATGGTCGTCACCGCAACCGACGACCTGAAGACCATCCTTCGTTATGCTAAGTTAGCCAAGCTGCTGCATGAGATCGTTCGCTTGGGCCTTTCAAAGTACCGCATCACTTTCTCGGGGCCGGCCTCCGTGCTTCACGAGACCCGGCGATACGGCGTGAACTTCGCCAAGTTCCTGCCCGCCCTGCTCGCCTGCAAAGGTTGGCAGATGACCGCAACGTTGAAGACCCCGTGGAACGCCGTTGCCCGGCTTCACCTGACGGACAGCGACGGCTTCACCAGCCATCTGCCGTCACCGGATGAGTTCGACTCCAGCTTGGAGGAATCCTTCGCCGCGAAATTCGGGCCGGAGCGGACCGGCTGGCGATTGATTCGCGAAGGCGAAATCCTCCACGATCACCAGGAGACGTTCGTACCGGATTTCACGTTTCGGCACGAGGATGGCACGCAGGCATTCCTGGAGATCGTCGGATTCTGGACGCCCGAATATCTGGAGTACAAACGGCGAACCTTACAGAAATACCGCCGCTGGAACACCCTGATCGCAGTGCCGGAAAAGTCCCTGCGGGAGGGAGCACACGTCGGAGAGAGTGTTCTGGTGTACAAGACGGCCTTAAGACTTGACCTTTTGTCGGAAATGCTGGAGAGAATCCGAGCCGGGAAGAATTTGGAACAATGAGTTCCTTTAGCGATGCTACGGACGTTCCGCGATATCGGCGTCGCTAAGGGAGCGATTCAACAATTCGGATAAGTCTAATCTATATGCCCAGGTTCTGAGATATTTCAGGTCCAGCTTGCCACTCTGGACTTTCAGGATACCCAACACATCTTTCCACTGTTGTTCTGATACTCTGCCTCCGATCTCATACCACTGTAATTTGCTGAGTACGGCGTCCTCCGGGGAGGCCAGGTAGAACGTGCGAGGGCTTTCTTCGTCTAAGGTATCGGGACGACGTCTGGCCATAGCTTGCGAATTGTACGGTTGATCCTTTGTGATGAAGACATCGATTTTGATCATCGTCTCAAGATGAATCAGATTGAATGAAGCGCTTCTACGAATTGCTTCTCTAATCATCTCGGCGCTGATGTAGTAACGTGCCTTAAGGTTATTCATCAAACGATCAACATGCGACATTTCAATGTTGGCCACTAAATCAACATCCATTGTCGCCCGGGCCACGCCATAGGCCGAGCTTGCCACGGATCCTCCGACGTAGTACG
>JARRQQ010000170.1:0-7721 GCA_037381725.1 Sedimentisphaerales bacterium | reverse complement strand
CGGCGGTTTGCCTGGCCTCAGCGTCGTCATTTGCGGACAAACCGCTCGTCATGGCCACCAAGGTCCGACTGTCCCGCGGGTGCTTCTCGTACCAGTCCAACGCTCGGCGACTTAGCTCGCCCCAGAGCCGATCCGTTTTGAGCAATTGCGCCCGCGCCAACGCGGGAGCCGGATCATTCGGCTCAGCCTGGAGCAGCTCGTCGAAGTCCTTCAGGGCTTTGTCCTTGTGGCCGCACTTGTATTCCGCGACGGCCAAAGTGATCCGGCATTGTCTGTTGGCCGGCCCCTCGGCCCGGCTCAGTTGCTCCGTCATCAGAGCAACGGCCTTCTCCGGATCGTCGGCGGCAATATAGGTATTGGCCAGCAGGATCGCGATGCTGGAATCGTTCGGGTCTATGTCGCGCAGCCCTCTGAGCGTGGCCAGCGCCAGGGCGGGCGAACGCATCGCCTCCGCACGGGCCTTCAGAAGAAGCAGGCCCCGGTCGTTAGACCGATAGGTCAGTCCGCTCAACGCGGCGTCGATGGCCTTTCCGGGCTGACCTCGCCTGATGGCGATTTCGCCGCGGGCCATCCAGGCTTCGCTGATTTCAGGCTGGTCCTCGGTGATCTTAGCCAGAATCTGATCCGCCTCGTCGATAGCTGGGTCCGTGCCCTTGGCAAGGAGGGCACGTGCCTTGAGCAATCTCAACTCGATATTGTCAGCATGGGCGCCCAGAGCCTTGGCGAGCAAACGCTCGCCCTCGCGGACGGCATTCGGATCACGGGACATCAAGAGCAACGAGATGGCACGCTGCTGGACATAGACATTGTTGGGGTCGAGTGTTAGTACATGACGAATGTCGGACACGGCTCTTTCCGTTTGTCCGAGCGTGCGATGCAGATCGCTCTTGGCCATCCAGACTTGAACGCTACAGGGATCGACGAAGGCGGCACGCTCAAGCTCCGCGACGGCCTCGTCCGCCCGACCCAGACTTGCCAACGTACGAGCGCGGAGGATGCGGGCCGAACTGTTGTTGAGCTTGCGAACCATTCCGTCGGCAAACCGGAGTGCTTCGGGTGGATCGCCTCGTTGAATACTAACCTGGATTTGGGCGGCGGCGACCGGCAGTGAATTGGGATCTCGGCTCTTCAGCCCGGCCAGCAGCTTCGAGGCTTCGTCCAGGTCGTTCTGCTGAATCTTGAGCAACGCGAGGGACAAGCTCGCGGCCTGGTTGTTGGGGTCGTCGGTGACAAGGCCCTGTAGAATGTCCGAAGCGGAGTCCAACTCGCCCCGTCGCAAATGATCCAGGAATTCCCACCTTCTCAACTCGGGATGCGAGAGATTCCGGCGCGACGCACGGGTTAGAATTCTGTCGGCCTCGTCGTATTCCTTTGCCTTGAACAGCGCGGCCAGCACAGGAATGATGACGCGGATGTCGTCGGGCGAGATGCGAATGGCTTCACGGTACGTCGCCAGCGCCAACTGTATGTCACCCGCCCGCTCTTGGCTTTTGGCCAGAAGTATCCGGCTGGCCTGATCGTTCGGGTTGGCCAGCATGTTCTCCTGCAAGAGAGAGATAATCTGGGGATGACGCTTCTCGAAATTCCCGTCGAACCAGAGCTTCGCCTGCTCGTATCGCCATTGCCAGCCGTTCTCCCCCTCGATGGCCTTGATCTCGTCCACCAGCTTCTGGGCTCGTTCCGGATCTTTCGTGATCTGGCTGCACAAGAGGAGCCGACGCTTGATGAGGATATCCTGGGGCAGCTTTTGCGAGAGTGTCATCAGCAGATCATAGGCGTCGTCTTGTCGGCTCCACTGGGTATAGAACCGCACAAGCATCAAACCCAGCTCGCGCTGAGACGCAGGTTCTTTAGCCCGTGTCAAGGCGCGTTTGAGTACCGCTTCGGTCGTCTCCGGGTGGCCCTGCTGGTTCGACAAGATCGCAAGGTACCTGACCAGCTCGACGGACTCGGGGAATTGTCCTATCGCTTCCATCAGCTTCTGCATCGCCTGGTCCACCTTGCTCTGCGCGGTAAGCAGCTCGACCTCGGCCAGGATGGTCTTCTCCGGGGCGAGACGAGTTTGCCTGAGCTGGCTGATCTGAGCCTCGGCCTGTGCGAACTTATCTTGGCGCAGCGCCAACTCGAACTCCAACAGCTCGACGTCGCCGGAACCTCCGAGCGCCTTCTTCAGACCAGCCAATTGAGCTTGGATGTTCCGCACCATTTGATCCAGAGCTTCACCCTGACTTGCAGAACGGCTTGGCAGCAATTGTATTTGAGCCTGGAGGTGCACGAGAACAGGCTCGGGGTTTTCCGGCTGGAGCTCGCTCGCCCGACGAGCTTGATCGGCGGCCTCGGGCCAGTTGCCGGATTGGGCCGATAACTTGGCCATGGCCAGGTGCGCCTCGTAGGTATCGGGTCTTTCGGAAATGAGCGTGCGAAGCTGCAGGAAGGCGGCTTGCATGTCACCCAAACGGGACAGGGCCGAAGCCAGCGCCAGACGCACTTGCGGCGACCTGTTGCCGGACTCCATCGACTGCTGCCACCGCTTGACGGCCTCTCGCAAATGTCCTTCCTTGGCGGCTGCGGAACCTCTCAGGAAGGCGACGGCCGTGGGAGAAACGCCCCGCTGGCTCAACTCGGAGATGACGTCATTGGCGTCGTCGAGCCGGCCGCATCGGATGTACAACTCCGCGGCTAAGGGCATGAAATCCCACGGCTGCATCGAAAGTGCGCTCAGTCCGTCCTCAGCTACTTTCAACATCATTTGCTGCGATTGCGACGCCAACGCGCACCGCGCCCAGAGTCGCCAGAGACCTTGATCCGTCGGCATGGTCTTCTGGACGGCGGTGAGATGCTTTTCCGCTTTCTGCAGGTCGCCGCAATTGAGGAATTCTTCGGCAAGGCGCAGCCGCGTGTCACCGTCCGACGGGTCCATGCTCTCGGCGGTCTCCAGATCGGCCAATGCTTTCGCAACGTCTTCGTTTCTTCGGTAGAAAGCCGCACGGATGACATGTGCCAGCGGAGAGGACGGGTTATTCCGTATCGCTTCGTCGAACCAATAGACCGGCGCGACCTTGAAGTCTTCCGGACGCTGCTCCACGAGCCGGCCCAGTGTCTCATAGGCCAGTATTTCTTCAGGATGATCCTTCAGGACCGTCTCGAGCTGGGTCGCGGCTTCCGCGTATTTTCGTCGTGCGATCAGCGCCAGGGCGAGCATCCTTCGAAGCTCAGGATCGGGATTTGTCTCAAGCTGCCTTCTCGCTTCGAGCTCGGCTTCGCCCGGTCCGATCTTGAGATAGATTTCGATTAGCTTGATAGCGGCTTCGGAATTGTTCTTGTCCACCCGTAGAATTGTTCGATACGCTCCGACCGCCTGGTAGATATTGTTGCGTTTGCTCGGCCTGATCTTGAGCTGCGCGTCGGCGTACTTGAGGAGTACGGGCACGTCGTTGCGCTGAACCGCAAGATAATGACCGAGATATTCGGCCGCCTCTTCCCAGCGCCCCGCGTCGTAGGCTTCCGTGCCGCGGATGAGCCCCTGCCGGGTCCTATTGTTCTTGTGCCACTGGCGCAGCCCCACGGCGCCCACCGCCAGCACAAAGAAGCTGATGACCAAAACAATGGCCAATTTCCAGTTGAAGTACCTTACCGGCATTTACCTATCCTCCCTCTGCTCTCAGAATTGACTGATGAAATTGTCGAGGAGTTTCTTGGTGGTTTGCCAGCAGACCGCCAAGTCCATTCTCAGCGACAAATTCCTGACGTACTCGATGTCGTAGTGTATCCATTCCTGAAAGTCTCGCATGGGCTGGCGGGTTCTGTGGACCTGCCACAGCCCGGTAATGCCCGGCCGCACCGACAGCCTCGCGTCGCGCCACAAGGGACATAACGTATTCTCCGACTCCGGCGAGGGACGCGGCCCGACGACGCTCATCTGACCCAGCAGAACGTTGAAAAACTGTGGTATCTCGTCGATATACGTCTCGCGCAGAAACCGGCCGACGGTGCTGATGCGCGGATCGTCTTCCATTTTGAATTGCGGACCGTCCACCTGACTAACGATCCGCAGCTTCTCCTGTATCTCATGCGCGCCGGTGATCATCGTCCGGAATTTCAGACAGCCGAAGTCCTTGCCATGCAGACCTTGACGCCGATCCTTGTAGAACACGGGACCGGGGGACGTCAGCTTGATCGCCAGCGCGACGAAGGGCATCAGAGGCGCGAACAAAAGCAATATGACGACGGCGACGAAACAGTCGGCGACTCGCTTGAGACACCTGGCATAAGAGAGTCGGCTCCACCTTCGGAAAGAACGGCACGGATCCCGTGGACAATCGAAGTCATGGCTTAGCCTGGAAACTCCCTGGGAAGGATCGGCTCGATGTGAGCGGCGTCTTCTATCGTGTTGCGGCCCTCCGACAATGCGATCCTGAACAATCTTATTGGCTGAAATGCGAAGCCCGGGCGCCACGATGGACGAGCTTACGACCGCGCCCGATTCGATGCTGACTCCGTCGCCGATAATGGTCGGCCCGACGATGACGACGTCCGGCGCGATGCTCACGTCGCTTCCCAGCAGAACGTCGCCAACAAGCCTCGCACCCTCGGGCGCAGCGCGCGACGAACGGCGTTCGGGTTTGAGGGTCCGGCGGTCCGACAAGCTTATCCCACAGAAACTCACCAATCCCTCGTGCGATTCCAAATCAAGTAACGTTCCCCCTATGTTGACGCCGCGCCACACTAGTCCCCGCTCGCGGCACCTGTCCAAGAGATCAGAAAACGCCCAAGGTAGAACGCCATCGGGACAAATTTTCTCAACGACGCAAGTTCTGACGAGCAGGTGATGCGGCCAGTCCGTCGAGGCAAAAGCGAACTCCGCGGAATCCTTGTATACCCTGTGGAAAGCGGCCACCTTGCCCTCGGCGGTCAAGCGCACCTCTTCCCGCTCACCGAGCAGGCTGGAATCGACGCTGACCGCGACGACATCCGCCTTGACGCCCGCCAGGACGTCGTGAAGCAACGTCATGTCCATCTTCGTGGCAAAACGTCCGTTCGAGACGACCAGCCAAGGGTCTTCGGCCGCGCCAGGTTCGGGCGCGCTTCGCGCCTCGGAGGGGACATTAATGACCCGCTCATATTGAACCATTGCCGCTCTATCAAGCGAATATTCCCGCGTCGTCTCGCCGACAGCCTCCAACGCACCGGGGTCGACGTTCCAGCCTTTCGGAACGGCATAGACTGTCTTGCCGAAACCGGGTCTGTGCCGGGAGGCCGGAACCGCAAACGCCACGTCACTCGGCGTCAGGCATCGGCCCAATCCTTCCAGAACAAGGCCGGCAATAGGCCTGCTCGTTAGCGCAAAGCGCAGAAGACTCCCGTTACTGCTGTTCGATTCATTGCCGCGTATGAAGATCAGATTCATGAAATCACGCCAACTGCAATCGGCAGGGCACGGCCCGCATCCGACGGCGGCCACATACTAGCTGGCGCCACGTCTTCGCAGCAACACCCCGCTCTAATCACTACCCTTTCTTGGAAGCCTTCTTACCCACCGCAGCGGATTTGCTGTTGCCCGAGCCTTTTGCCGCCGTGGCTCTCTTGCGGCTGCGTGAGACCGTCTTTCGCGACTGGGCACTATTGGAATAGGAGTAGTCATCTTCCGTCAGGTCCGACTCGGACACCTCGTCCTCCATGTCTCCGTTTGGCTCTTCCTCCTCGTCCATCGAGAACATCAGTTTCCTTCGGGAGACTCTGGCCGGGTCTCTGACCTGCGCGTAGTAGCTGTGCCCGTGACGGTAGTAGCCGTGCCCTGCCTGGACGCTGCTGAGCACGGTCCCGAGCACCTTGACGCCGATTTGGGCGAGCCGCTCTTTGGCCTCGCGCAGGTCCGGCATCGTCGTGTGCCCCGCGTAGCTGATCAAGATCGCCGCGTCACCGATTTTCGCCCACATCATGGCATCCGGAAAGCCCAGGACCGGCGGCGTGTCCACGATAACGTGATCGTACTTCTTGCTGATCGAATTGATGATTCTGGTCACAGAAGGCTGGGCCAGTATCTCATAGGCGTCGGTGGCGTCGGTGAAATCCGCCGCCAGCACGTCGAGTCCCGTCGCCACCACCGAGTAGACTGCCTGCTCGAGCTTGACGCCGCACAGGACGTCCTGGAGGCCGCGCGAGCCTTCAGGCAGATTCAACAGCCGGGCAACGTCGGGTTTTCTCAGGTCCCCGTCGATAAGCAGGACTCTCAAGCCAGACTCCGCCATGCTTGTGGCCAGATTCACGGCGAAGGTCGTCTTGCCCTCTCTCATGCCCGGACTGGTGACGACCAATTTCCTGGGAATCTTGTTGCCGCCCAAGAGCTTGAGATTGGCCCGGATCGTCTGGTAGTCGCCGACGATCTGCTCGGGGAGCAAGGCGGGCTTGACGGTGTCAAGACTTGTGGTAGTCCCGATGATCCGAAGCCCGATGCGTTTGGCGACGTCGTCTGGGGTTCGGAGGCGCTGATCGGCCCGGTCCCTCAGGTAGGCCAGTCCTGCGCCGAAGGCGATCCCGGCAAAAAGTAACGCAGCCGTGAACTTCACCCGCTTGTCATTGACGTCGGCGATGTCGGCGTAGTAGCAAACAGAGATTCGCGCCGGGCGCTTACGCAACAGCTCCAGGTCCTGGATCCGCGCGAGCACCATCTCGTACCTGTCTTCGGCAAGTTTCAAATTGGCCTGCAATTCTTCGATCTCCGCTTGCTTGCCCCCGAGTTGAATGTTTTCCTGGTCTTCCTTCTGGAAAGCGTCGCGGAGACTCTGCTCGTATTCCTTGGCCTGGTCCACCTTGTTTCGCAGCTCGGCAATCTGCCTGTCCCCGGCCTCCGCCGCCTGCTTGGCGACCAGCGTGTCGAACGCCTCGCCGGCCTCCTGCTTCAACTCTTTGAGACGCTCCTGGAGACGCTTCAGCCGTCTTGTCATCATCTCGATTTCCGGGTTCGTTTCAGTGTACTTCTGCTCGGCCTCGATGAGATCGCGCTCCAGCTCGGTCACGTCTTCCGCCCATCTCGAGACGGAGGGATCCTCGTTGATGTACCTTTGCCGCAAATCGAGCAGTTGCTCCTGCGCGAGGGGTTGTTGTTTCGTGCGCTCGAGCAATTTCAGGTCAGATTCGAGCTTGAGTCTGTCCCCCTGCGCCGTCATAATTTTCGACTGCAAATCGGCGAGGCGCTGCTGCTTCATCGTGCGTCGCTGTTCCAGATCGGCCTCTCCGTACTCCTTCGTCAGTTCAACGATCTTTTGCCGGTCATCCTTGATCTCTTGCGACAGGCGCTCCCGCGAGCTTTCCAGAATACCTAACTGGCGGTTTTCGTCTTCGCCCGCGTTGACACCCTCGATATCCGTGTACGCCTTGATAAACGCGTTGACAATCTGTTTGGCTTCCTCCGGATCCGGGTACATCATGGTGATCTTGATAAGCTCTTGCCTGCGATCGGCGGCCACCGAGATTCTCTGGGTGTTCACGATGTCAGTCTTGAGCTTCAACGCCGGCTCCAGCTCCGCCGTCGGGCCAAGGAGCTTCTCTCGCCATTCCTCAATGAGACCGAACGGCTTTTTCTGGAAGTAGCGCAGGTTCCTGTCCGCCAGTCCATCGGCGACTCTCTGCACCACCGCGCTGCTGGTGATCTTCTCGGCCTCGGTGTTCATGAACCGCTCATAATCCGATATTTCGCCCGGGTCTCGGGTCTCATCGATGAT
>JARRQQ010000169.1:10392-11601 GCA_037381725.1 Sedimentisphaerales bacterium | reverse complement strand
GCCTTCTTTACGATGGGCATTGTCATTGCGGTCTTTAACATTCTCAAAGGCCCGGATCCCGAGGAGAAGAAATAATGAACCAGACATCGGCTTTTGTCATTCTAATCGCGGCCATCTTGACCAATAATATCCTTCTGACGAACTTCCTGGGGATGTGCTCATTCATCGCGTGTTCGGGACAGATCCAGACCGCGCTGGGCCTGGGCACCGCGGTGACCTTCGTGATAACAATGACCACGATGATCAATTACTGCATCTACCACTTCGTTCTCTCGCGCGCGGGTCTTATACACCTCCAGTATATCATCTTCATCGCCGTCATTGCGGCTTTCGTCCAATTGGTCGAGATGTTCGTGGAGCGATTCAGTCCGAAGCTGTACTTCACGTTGGGTATCTTCCTGCCTCTGATAACGGTCAACTGCGCTATCCTTGGCGCGTCGCTGTTTATGATTATCCGCCAGTACACTTTCATTCAGTCGGTCGGATTCGGATTCGGCGCCGGTGTGGGCTGGGCGCTCGCTATCGTGCTGATGGCTGGGCTGAGGCAGAAGATGCGCTATAGCAAGGTCCCCAAGCCGTTCCAAGGGGTGGCCATCGCTATGATCGTGACCTGTGTGCTGGCGATGGCGTTTATGGGATTTGCGGGCATGGTTTCAATCCAGTAGGAGTGCTCGATGATTTACGTCTGGTCAATCGTGTCCTTTGCGGGCTTGACGGTCGTGCTTTCAGCCGGCCTGATGGTTGCTGAGCGTCTGCTGATCAATTACGGCATTTGCAAGCTTGATATCAACGCGGGCGAAAAACCCCTCGAAGTTGAAGGTGGACAGACCCTGCTCGCCAGCCTGTACGCCAACGAGATATTTATCCCCTCCGCCTGTGGAGGTAAAGGCACGTGCGGGCATTGCAAAATCACGGTCATCTCCGGGGGCGGCCCGGTATTGCCCGTCGAAACACCTCACCTGACGCGGAAGGAAATTCGCTCCGGCACCCGATTAGCCTGCCAAGTCAAAATCCGAGAAGACATTTACGTTCGCATTCCCGAAGATTTTCTGAACGTGAAGCTCTTCTCCGCGACGGTCATCAGCACGCGCAGCGTGACGTACGACATCAAGGAAGTCAGAGTGAAACTAAACGATCCGTCGGAGATTTCTCAGCGTCCCGGCCAGTACGTCCAGATTCAGGCCCCCTCGCCCGAAGGTCCGGTTTTTC
>JARRQQ010000169.1:0-10375 GCA_037381725.1 Sedimentisphaerales bacterium | reverse complement strand
CTCATTCCGGGAGGCATCGGCTCGACGTACGTGCACAGCCTGGAGGAAAACGACCAGGTCATCTTCACGGGTCCCTACGGGGAGTTTCGGCTGAATGAGGACCCGTCGGTCGAGATCATCTGCGTCGGGGGCGGCGCGGGAATGGCCCCGATGAAGAACATCATCTACAGCATCTACGACCGATGGCCCGAACGCTCGTGCTGGCTGTTCTTCGGATGCCGAACGACGAAGGATATTTTCTACCTCGATCAGTTCAAAGAGCTTGAGAAGAAGCACCCCAGTTTCCACGTGATCTACGCCCTGTCCGATGAATTGGGACCTGACGAGAAATGGGATGGAGAGACGGGCTTTATCCACTTATCCGTGGACAAGCACCTGGAACCGGACAAGCCTCGCCAGGCCTTTCTCTGCGGGCCGCCTTTGATGATCGAGGCGGTGACTCGAGTCCTTGAAGAAAAGGGCATACAACCAGACGATATCTTCTACGATGAGTTCTGATCCGTCAGGCGAAGCTTATCTGCCTGCGGGTTTGTGGAATTCGATCCAGATGCCGTAGTTCACACCTTCCGAGCCCGGCGGTTTCGGCCGGTGAATCTTGTATCCCGTAATTTTCAGAGCGTTCATCATATTGCGTAGATCGCTCTCGGTCTTGTCCACGTCATACTTGATTCTTCCGCCCTTGCGTATCTTTCGGGCCGTCTCGACGGGCAGGGTCCTCGAAAAGCCTCGCCCGATGTAGGCTATGCCGCCGGGCTTGAGAACACGGTAGATCTCGCTGAACGCCGTTTTTTGATCTTTCCAAATCCAAAAAGAGCCTCTGGAGACGATGACGTCGGCATAGTTGTCACGAAAGGGAAGCGCACAGGCGTCAGCGAACATCGCGCTGACCCGGCAGCCGAAACCGTGTTTCTCCGCTTGCTCCATGAAGTAGGGAAAGAAGCACGGATTGATGTCGGCGTCGATCCAATGCATTCGCGTGCGCTTGCACAGCTCGATGACAAGGGTCCCCGGGCCGCTGCCCAAGTCGATTCCGATTCCTTCCTTCTCGCTCAAATCGAGATCGTTCACGATCTGCTCGGCCAGAGGAGCATAGACCGGCGCCAGCCTGCCGTTGCTGGCCTTTATCATTGAAAGAGCGCTCTGCTTCGGGCTACGCTCTCCCCTCGCCGCAGGCGCCCGCTCGCTGCTCAAACATCCCGTTGCACAAAAGAACAGCACCACACCAAATAGTTGAAAATACTTCGACAATCTCATTCAAACCGTCTCCACTTAGGAATCTTCACATAGCGTGTCGTTTTGTATCTACTGATGCACCTTCCACGCGGAAGCGAGCATCCGCTGACCAAAACATAAAACCCGCCCATCTTCGAGGACGACTACGGCACGACCGTCACGATCCACCGCCAGGCCCCATGGAACGGGAGACGCCGACAGAGCTTCGGACCAAAGTCTGGTACCGTTGCCGGGATTCAGAGCGACAATCTCCGACGCACTCGCGACCAGGACGGCGTTGCTGCACGCCGCGAAAGCCACGCTGTCCTTGCAGACGAACTCCCACAGCGGCTTATCTCGCATGGTGAGCCTTTGCCAATTCATCCTGCTCCTCAGAGCCGCTTCGTCAACGTGATCAAAACACTCAACCTTCCTGGTGAGCTGGTTGCCTATCCAGGCGACGTCTCGATCCGAGGCCGACGCGAGAAAGACCTTGTTGAAAACGGAGTTGTCAAAAACGCCGTATTTCGGGTGCGCGTAGAACGGCTTTCCGCACGCGGTCACCTGATCGGCCACTAAAGACAGTTCCCAGCCGCGCGGGCTGGTAGAGTTGCACGTTGCCAGCGGGCCCGGATCGTTAAGACATTTGCCGTCCCTAATGTCATAGACCGCCGGCGAGAGCGAGGTACCACTGGCCAAGTAGAGCTTGCCATTGTGCAGAAGCATTTCGCCTTGTGCGCTCGCGCCGGTGCGCGCATCCGGGTCGAGGTGGCCGGACGTGTTATTTTGCCACTTTATCTCGCCGGTGGCGGCGTCGAGAGCGTAGACGTATGTTCCATCGTAGTTAACGATTCCCGCCGCCATGTAAGCGACGCCGTCCTCGACCAAGACTCCGCTGGAGACCGGCCAGGTGGATAGCAGCGCGCCGTAGACGGGTATCTTACGCTGAACGGGAGCGGCGCGGAACCGCCAGAGCAATCGGCCCGTTTTCGCCTCGAAGGCATAGGTGTATCCATCTCCGGGTGTAGGCTTTCCAGCGCGGCGTGCCCGTGGCCGCATCCAGCGCCCGGACAATCCCGTCCGGCCCGGCGACGAATACCAGACCTCCGGCGGCGACCGGAGCGGTAGGCAAAGGCGCAGCCGGGGCGAATTTCGTTTGCGGGTCGAATTGCCACAACGGCGTAACCTTATTGGGGATGGTCGCTCCTGTTGTCACCCGACCTATCTTATTCGCACGGAACGTCGGCCAATCGGCAGCCGATTCGGGCAAAGCCGCCACGGCCATCGGATCACCGGCGCCTTTCTCCAGGCGTTGCTTAATTGTGGCAGTCGGGCTGAAATCGAAATCCCCCGCCGGTCCCAAACAGGTCACGCCATAGATCGAAAGCTGACAGTCGCAGACCGAAGGCCACCAGTACAGCAGACCGTTGGCGATAGTCACCCCGTCGTGACACTGGGGTCGCATTGGTGAAATCCACTGAGGCCGCTCGGACGCCACATCTAAACGCACAGAGCCGCCGCTAGCGCGGAAGAAAATCGCGTCGGCCGATCCCGTCGGTCGCGTGCATGCCCGCCGAGGCTGGGCGATCCGCGCCAGCTCCTTGCCGGTCAGCGGATCGAACTTCTTACTCGGATGGTTGTCGATCTGGCCGCTGATGGCGTAAAGCCCGTCGTCTCGCAAGACCAGTTGGAAGTTGCTGTAGAGATTCTCCCAGAGGATGCTTCCGTCCCGGGCCGAGACCGCAAGCAGCTTATCGATCTGGGGCCCGGCAAAATACAGCGCTTTGTCGCTGCACTTGAGATAGCAGGTCGTCCGCCAGTTCGTGCGCCAATCCTGCCGATTCAGGTATGACCCCAAAGACTTGAAAAGTGCCCGCGCATTGTCCGGCGTCCTTCGCCAGAGCGTATTGCCGGTCTTCGCATCCAAACAAGCCAGATACGCTCCGAAGCGAAAGATGTAGATGCGTCCGTTCTTCATGCACGTGGCCCGGCTGTCAATCGCCTCGTCTTCCCGATGGCTCCAGAGCACGTCCTTGGTCTTCGGATCAATCGCCAGCACGTTCCGGCCGAACCCCCAGGGATTGTCGGGCTGATTGAAACCCTTCGATACTGGATTCCAGGGCCAGCCGTGCGCTTCCCGTCGCCAACGCGCCGTCGGGTCACGCTGCTCCTGTTCGCCTATGAGCGCGTAGAGCACGCCGTTCTCGAGCGCCATCCACTTCCAGAACGTCCCGCCGGCGAGTCCGAGAGGCGGAACGATCTCGTCCTTCAACTTGCCGGTGACGGTGTCGATCAGCTTGCACGACTTGTCGTCGCCCACGTAGAGTGTCTTTGGCGTGGCGATCATTGTATTGCGATGAATCATCACGCCCTCGGCCAAGTCGCGCTGCCAGAGGATCGTGCCGTTGTATCCGTTGAAGGCGACGAGCTTATTAAGAAAAGGCTCCTCTCGTTCTTTGAAAGCGACGTGGCCGAACGCTTTGAACATCCGGCCGGCAGAACCCACCGCTACCTGGGGCAACGGGGCGTATCGCGGCTCAGCCAGAAATTGGGTCAAGTACGGAGCGACGATGACCTTGTCTTGGGACTGTGGATTATTGTCCGGCCCGTGGTACGGATGGGACCAGTCGTCCACACCTTCCGGGAACGGCTTGCTCAGGAGCTTATTCGCTCCCAACAAAGCCTTTCCCTCCGGGCGGAGGACTCGAAGCACTTCCGTTCGGGCCTCGCTGGGGATGTCGGCCAGCGCGACGACGGCGTCGGCCAGATTATCAGCCAAGCCGATCCTCGTTAGAGGGCCTTGTTCCACGAAGATGCGCGTCCCGTAGAAACCAGCTTCATCGACGATCTCGCGAGCCTCCTCGACGTCTTCAGCGCCGGGCAACTGCACATAGATCAGAAGCTTACTATTCTTTGCCAGTTCCAGAGCACGTTCGCATCGCGTGTCGCCAAGCAAGACGCAGAAGCCCCGTGTGAGACCGATTTGATCGAGGAGCCGCTGTTTCTGGGCCGCCGGACAGACAACAGCTTGGCTGAGCAGAAGGCCAATTACCACAATTGGCAGACCTATTCTTAACCTTTTCATTTTTCTCCCTTTCAAAGAACGTGCCGCTAAAGGACATCGAGGTATCGGATTACCAAGAACCAACCTGCGGGTGCAACAAGTTGCACACCCTAAGAGACTCTTCAATCACTAATCGACGATCTGTCCCTCGCGCATCTGCAACGTGCGCGTGGCATGTGCGGCCGCTCGAGCATCGTGAGTGACGAGTAGCACGCAGCCGCCATCGTCCACGTATTGACTGAGATAACCGAACACGATCTGGGCGTTGTCTTCGTCGAGATTGCCGGTCGGCTCGTCCGCCAGGATGAGCTTCGGCTGATTCAGGACGGCGCGAGCCAGTGCGGTCCGCTGCCTCTCGCCCGTGCTGAGCTGAGCCGGGACGTGATCGACCCGGTCGTCCAGCCCGAAATGATCGATGATTTCCCGGGCTCGGTTAGGTGTTCCCTTTTCCGGCAGCGCCAGCGAGGCGGCCAGGATGTTCTGACGGACCGTTAGATAGGGAATCAGATGGAATTGTTGGAAAACAAAGCCAATCATTTGCGCACGCAGCTTGCTGCGCTGCTCGGGACTGAGTTCGTACGGGTCCTGGCCATCGAGGCTGATCCGGCCTTCACTCGGTCGTAGAAGCCCGCCGGCGGCCAGCAGCAAGGTGGTCTTTCCGCATCCGCTCGGCCCGCGTATCGCCAGCAATTCCCCGGCTTCAACGGAAAAGGACACGTCCCTCAGCGCTGTGACCTTTCCCTGTGCCCCATCGAACCGCTTGCTGACGTTCATGAACTCGAGCATTGCTTCGTATCTCGCGTCATTCCCCGTGCAGGACTTCCGCCGGGTCTTGTCGCGTTGCGATCATCGTCGGAATCCACCCGGCAATAACAGCCAGCGCCGCCGCCCCGGCGACGGAGAGCACAAGCAAGCCGAACCACGGCAAGTCCGTGCCGGCTATCGCCACACGCGCGCCCTCATGAGTCTCGCCGAAATAGACCGCCGCGACCACTCCGGCGGCAAATCCTATTGCTCCGCCCAGTGCGCCGACCAGAACGTGCCTGGACAGGAACATGAGCAGGATGTGCCGACTCCGGATCCCGATTGCGCGGAGAATCCCGATCTCTTCGCGCCGGGCGCGGACGTTCGTAAATCCGAGCACGGCAATCCATATCGCGCACGCCGCGACCACGACGGGCGTCAGGATGGAGGCCAGACGCTCTCGAACGACGCGCAGCCCTTCGCGATTTTGCTTTTCCTTCTCGATCAACGCCAAGCCCTGCGCGGCGACTTTGGTCCGGGCCTCCGCCCTCGCGATGACCTCCGAGCCTCGCTCGATGACCTGCGTTCCCGGCAGGATGCCGGCGATTTCATTGCGGATTTGAGGCAACGCATTCGTCCCGACGCACAAACATTCCAGTGCCAGGATGGCATTGATCTGCCCCGGTTTGTTCAGCATCTCCTGGGCCTCCGGCAGGTAAATCCACGCGGTGATGTCATCCTTGTTGCCGCGTTCCTTATGACAGGTCTGTACCGTGAATTGCCGGCCCATGAGCGCCACTTTGTCACCGACTTTGAACTCCATGCTTCGATGCAGCTCGTAGCCCAAGGTGATCGTCCCCGGCGGCACCGGGTCGACCATCGGCTTAAGCCGGCTCTTGTGCAGATTGGGAACCTCGCCTCGGGCGCCGACCAGGATGATCTTACGCTTTTGCTCGGGCCATTCGATCTTTTGCTGAAGACTGGGAAGGAAATGACGGACTGAGACGATGCCGGAGTCCGCCAGCCGGTGTACGTACTCTTCAGGCATGTATTTCGAGGCGTAGTCCTCGGCGTACCAGTCGCTTAAGTCCTGGTCTTTCGGCAGAATGACAAGGTTGAAGCCGAGTTTGAGCATGGCTTTTCGCGTATCGTCGTTGAGCTGCGCGGTGGTCTTTTGCAGCTCGGCCTGTTTTTCCGCGAGAATCTGGTCGGTGCGGACATCGTGAATCCGCAACAGGGCGATCGAGCCGATCAGACAAGCGCTGGCAACCGTCACCGAAAGAACCGCCAGCGCAAAGTTCAGCTTGCGATGGCCTATCTCCCGAATCAGCAAGCTCCAGATCGTCATGGATGTCTCCTCGTGACAACGAACGTTCCAACAGCCACGATCAGCACAATAGCCCCCACGGACGCGGCGGTCGTACCTATGACGTTGAATCCCCGCTTTGGCGGTCCCGATCTGCGGTCCTCGGTTGATACCACGTCTTCAACGGACTTGGACGCCGGATTTTCGACGTCGGAGTCGAGGGACGAGAGACGAGAGACGCTAGATGAGTCGTCATCAGCCGATCCCGATATCTCCTCGGGACGCGGCTGTCCCCCTTCGTCTATCGCCCGTCCTCCACCGCCCCTCGAAGCTCCTTCGTCGGTTTTGGCTATGACCTCGGTTGCCGCCGGAGAGACCACGGGTTCATCTTCCGGAAAGACACTGGTCAGCTCCGGCAGTTGCTCTTGCTGGCCTTCGTAGAATTCCTCGTAATACTTCATGACGGAGGCGTCCCAGTTGACAGCCATGAGCAAGTCCACGCCGGGATTCATCATTTTGATCTCACACCCGCACGGGCCGGTGATAAATGCGATGGCCTCCTGCAGATTATCGGAGTTGATCCCCTCGCCGACAAGTGCGAACAAAACCCGGCCTCGTCCGAACACGGGGAAGACAATCGGCTCGGCCGCGTACTGGTCGAGGTCAGGCTCGCTATGGAGCAGCATGGCCAGCAGCATTTGCTCGTTCGGATCGGAGCGTGAGACTGTCAGCGTTGAGAATTCGTACGTGAAAGGCGGGGTTCCCGGCTCAGGCGGAAACTCCGCGGCCGCGGCCTTCAACTGCTCGGCCGCCGCTTCGAACTCGTGGTTGATAAGCTCCAAGGCGGCCTTGTCCTTGCGAGCGTTGCCCGACTGGACCAGGACCCATACCGCGGTCTGGCCGTCCGTCAGGCGGCGAGCTAACTCTCTGCGTTTCGGAGAATCCATCAACGCCTTTATCTTTGACGGCGTGAATTCACCCTCCCAAAACGGCAACGCCCGGCCCTTGTGCCAGGGATACCAGAGAACGAGCGAGGGCAGCTTGTCCGGAATCTCGACGCCCAATCGGCTCTTGAGGACCGAAGCCGGGGTCGCGGCCTCCGAAGACGCGTTGCTATCGGGGGGGCCTTCCAGAAGACGCTTCCACGACTGTTCGTCGTTCAGGTTTATCTTGGAAAGGCGCAGGTTCACGAACTCCGCTTGCTCGTTCTGTAAAAGCAGCGCCGCCGGGTCGTCGTCAGGCACCTCGCCTCTGCTGATAAGCACGCCATCATAATAGTCCGCCATCCATCTTTCCATGGCATAGCGAAAGACCGGCGTCGAGCAGGGAAATGCGGTGGAAGCCAACACGATCAGAAGAACGCCGGCGCCGGTAGCAACGGTCCGGAAGGAATCTTGGCGACAATATCGTTTCGTGTACATCCTGTTTCCCCCGCCGAGCAATAATTGCGAATCGCAAATTTTTTCGTGTCTCTTCGGCTTGGCTCGGGGCAAGCTTCAGTTGCTTACGATAGCAAAGTGGCTGTTGTTTGTCAAAATAAAAGTGAGCGTCATGTGGCGAGGCGTCGGCGAGGAGTTATTGCTTGCGAGCTGCGGTCTTGGGCGGTCTGCGAGAGACGACTTTTATCAAGGCCGTCGCGACCCAAATCCCGCTGGCGATCACGAACAAAGCTCCGATGATTACAAGAATGTAGAATAGCAAAGCCATATTCAAAGAAATCTCAAGATCCGAATCCGAAATTCTAAGCAGTATCGAATTTCAAACGACCAAATGATCCAAACGTTTCATATCCACTACCCGCACCCAGGACAGGTTTAGAATTCAGGTTCTGAGGCTTTCTCCTTCGACTGCTCTATCCAATGCCCAATCGCATAAGCTAAGAAGGCGGCTCCAAGGGCTGGAACAATCACAAGCGGCGGAATCCCGATCTCACTGGGCCGAACGTATTTGAAGAAAAGCCATAGGAGAATCCACAGTGTGATCGCAGCGGCCAAGCCAACGCTCATAGATAAGATTCCGGCCAGAGGTCGCGGGCGTTTGATCCACAGACCGGAGATTAACGTCGGGAGAATGGCCGGCGCCCAAACGGCATAGCAGGCAAGCAAGCCGTTGATAATCGTCGGTACAGCCATCGCACCAACCGCCGCCGCCGCCGCGATCACGATCGTTGCCGCCCGGCCCACATTCAGAGCATCCGGCAATGTCACTAGGGACTTGGCGATATCCTGCGTGAACGAAACGGCTCCGGCATTTAACAAAGAGTCGAGACTAGACATCACCACCGAAATAAGCACTACGAGTAAAAGTGTATAACACGCAGGCGGCATCGTTGATTTTACCAAGTTCAGTAACACGAAGTCTTCACCAGGATCGTCCACGAGGATGCTCCGAGCGGCCACCCCGAGTGCGATCATCGCCATAAACCAGAATATACTAAAAAAGCCCGCCAAAACAAAACCGTTGCGCGAGACGCGTGTTGTCTTGGACGCCAACGCCCTGTTGGCGTACGGAGGAATCAGTGTCTCGCCCAGTAGAAAAGCCACCAGAAGTCCGATCAGCTCCACGGGCGAGGTAGCCGTCAACCCTTCGGTCGTAGCCGCCGAAGCCTGTTCAACAAATGCGGCCGATCCGCCCTCCAGATGAAAACCCAATACCACAAGGAGCGCGGCAGGCAATAGAGTCGCAAATGCGCTGAATTGAAACGCATCGGTAACGACACTCGCGCGCAATCCACCAGACGTTGTGTAGAGTGCCGTGACGGCGACAACGATGAGAACCGACGACCAGTGCGGTAGTCCGGAAATGTCACGCACCACGTCGCCGCCGGCCTTGGCCATCACGGAGGCGAAGGCGGCACACAAGCTAACGGAGATCACGCCCGCGAGAACCTGGCACTTTCGGTCGTACTTCTGGCCTATCGCGTCACCGAGTGTGTGACAACCATTCAGGGCGCGAAGGCGTGGGGCCACGAGAAGCCCGACCAAGACGTTCTGCAGCCCATAGGCCAGTCCGATACCCAGGAAGAGGAATCCGCTTCTGAAACCTTTTCCGACGAAGCCAATGGAATAGCCTGGCCCCACGTAGGTGGCCGCAAGGCTCCCGAAAACAAGCGCCAGAGGAAGTGATCGTCGGGCCAAGGAGAATTCCGAGAATTCGCGGGCCGCCCGCGCGCGCAGCGCCACAAACGTGAGTACGGCCACATAGGCCCCAACTACAGCCACAGACGAGACCGTGTGCACAGCGATGATCCTTACTCGGCGTCTAAACTCTTGCTACTATGTCTATCGGAAGTCGAAAGCCCGGAGTCGGAGGTCTTCGGTCTTCAGTCGGCTATCTCTCACGCTCCAAATCTCTGGCTCGGTCCTGGAACTTTTCTTCCTCCAGCTCGTTGATCACGGTGTTCAGCTCAGACTCCGTGCGGATCCATCCGAAACGGCTGTCGACCAGAAACGTACGGTACCACTGGATCAGATTCTTCGAGAAATCATCGTTCTTGCAGTAGATTCCGAACGAGATTTCGCCGGCGTGCGAGCCGGCCTTCTTGGGTATCTGGGGAAAGGCCAACAACACGGCGGTCCGGGTCAGCAAACGATGGCCTCGGGATACTTGCGGAAGAGATGGCGCGCCGCATTCGAGAACCCGGGCACGCTCAGATTCATCGCTCGGTGCACCCTGACGTCCGGATAATCCTCTATGATCTCATACAGCGCGCTGAGGTAGTCGTCCACCGGCTGACGCTCCCCCTCGAACAGCATGCATGTCCACAGCTCGCTATGGCCCGTCGAATCGAGCTGGTCTCGAAGCATTTGCTTGGCGACTCTATAGGTCTCCTTTCGACTGGCCAGCACCTTCAAGCGTCGTTCCGTCAGGTTCTTCGCCCAGGCGGGCATGCTGTTGGGCAACGATTCGGGCGGACAAACGCCCAGCCGGGTCAGCAGCCTGAGAAACTGCTTCTCTTCGGTGCCATAGAATCGCCTTCCCACCACGCTTCCGACGTTACCGTTACATTCCATGCCGTAGCGTTTGTGGTAACCGAACGATAGACGATG
>JARRQQ010000168.1:0-9256 GCA_037381725.1 Sedimentisphaerales bacterium | reverse complement strand
CTGATGCCCGGCCAGATCGGCCTTGAGCTGGATAAAGACGGGCTTCTGAATTTGGACTCTAACGTATTTGATGAAGCGATCGCCAAGGATTATATGGGTGTGCTGGCCCTCATCGGAGCGGACAAAACGGGAAGCAGCAGCAGTAATACGGTCAAATTCTATGGCGCCACCAGTAGCTACACGACCGCAAGCACCTACGACGTTGAAGTCACCGTCAGCAGCGGGGCCATTGCCAGCGCGAGGATCAAACTTTCGACGGAGTCCGAATGGCGCGATGCAACGTACAGCGGCAATATCGTCACCGGTGACAGCACGTTCGACGACAATGGCGATCCCATGTATCCCGAGAATGCCCTTCAGCTCAGCGTGGACCTGAGTCAGGACGGGACCTTTGCGACCACCATCCGAGTTCGGCAAGGTTTCGCTGGGGCGGTAGAAGATGCGCTGGACCGCATGCTGAAAGCAGCAACCGGCTCGATTCAGATGGACCGGGACCACGTGGACGACCAAATAGAAATGCTGCAGGAGAAGATCGACCTTGAAGATTATCGTCTGACGAAACGCGAAGAAAGGTTGACAGCTCAATACGCCCGACTCGAAAAGACCTTGACCCTTCTACAGAGACAATTTGCCGCCCTAGGCTAAGACAAGCAAAGCACGATTCATGATTTGCGATTTGTGATTGCGGCTCGTGCGGCTCCACTAAATTTGCAAATCGCAAATCAGGCGCTAGGTGGTTGCTTTTTTACGGCGGAGGCGATAGATCATGGCCAGCACTTCCGCGACGGCTACGTACAGACCTTCTGGAATAGGCTTGCCCGGTTCGACCGTTGAGTAGATGGTCCTGGCGAGCTCCGGCCTGGTCACGATGGGTACTCCGTACGCTCGCGCGATTTCTCTTATCTTCTCGGCCAAATGGTCCGCCCCTTTGGCGACCAGCACCGGCGCATCCATCGTCTTGGCGTCATACTGCAAGGCAACAGCCACGTGCGTGGGATTGACGAGAACTACGCTCGCCTTGGGCACCTCTTTCAGCAATCGCTTGGCGGCCATTCCCAACTGGATTCTCCGAATCCGGCCCTTGACTTCCGGTGACCCTTCCGTATCTTTACGTTCTTGTTTCACCTCCTGCCGCGTCATCTTCAAGTCCTCTTTGTACTTCCATCTCTGGTAGAAGGTGTCTGCGATTCCCACGACCAACAGCGCGATGCCGACACGGATCACCAGGCCGAGGATAATCCCGGCGATGGACGCAAGTATCTGGCCGGACCAGGCCCATCGAAGCTTGGCGAGCATATCGAGCCTGCCACGCAAATACAGCCATCCGATCAGCGTGACAAAAATCAGCTTCACTATCGACGTCAGGAGTCTCACGATGGACCGGGCGTTCACTAACTTGGCAAATCCCGATGCCGGGTTGATCTGATTGAATTTCAGTTTGATGGCGCCCGGTGCGAAATTCAGCCCTCCGATACCGACACAGGTCGCCGCTACGCCTACGAACAGCACGGCAATAATAGGAGTGATAACCAGCGCCACGTCGACCAGCTTCCTGTGGACGAACCCCATAAATGTTTTCGCGTCGGTGAAGGAGCCGGTCTGACATGACATCCCCTCCTTCATCTCCGTCTGCATCCACTGCATGAGGCTCGGACTGAACAGAGCCACCATGGCGACCAGCACCAGGAGCGTCACAATCGACGTCAGTTCCTGGCTTTGTGGCACCTGCCCTTTGTCTCTCGCCTCCCTCAACCGCTTTGGGGTTGGTTGTTCTGTCTTCTCGCCGGCGGAGTCGTCTGCCACGTTCTATCCCCAGTCATTGACTATCGACAACGGACTATTCGCACGTGGGCAACTACCCAATGCACACAGGCTTTCATTAGTCAATAGATAACAAACAATCCGAACGGATCTCATAAGGGTAACAGTTTTCCCATCAGGTCGGCGAATTCGGCCACGAAGGTGCTGAATAGCGGCAAGAACACAACCATCATCAACAACCCCAGGCCCACGCGCAGGGGCAGGCTGATGAATAGAATGTTCATTTCCGGGATCATGCGCGCGAGGATCGCCAACACAACCATCAACAACAAAGACGCCGCCAGCATTGGTGCGGCTAATTTCAGGCCCGCCGTCAACATGGTCGAGCCCGCGCGGATCATGCCGCCAGCCAGGACGGGGATCGTCGGGATACTGCCTGGAGGAAAAGCCTCGTAGCTCTTCGATATGGTCAAAAGGAACAAATGGTGACCGTTGGCGTTGAGCAACAAGAGGATGAATACCATCTCCAGGAGGCTACCCAGCGGCTGCGTAGCCTCACCGGTCAACGGGTCCAGAATCTGGGCCATGGTCAAGCCCATCTCCTGTTCCACAACGTGCGCACCAAATCTGATAGCGGCGAACAACACAGCCGCGACGAGTCCCAGGGCCAAACCGTAGGTCCCTTCGTTGACGATCAGCAACACCATTTCCGGAACGGAGGCTTGCTTAGCCGCGGCCGGGATGGGCGTAATCATCAGGAAGAAGATCGACAACAGCAAGGTCAGAGAGACCTTGACCCTCATCGGAATGCTTTTCCAGCTAAAGACGGGAACGACCATGAGAAACGCCGAAATCCGCGTCAGGACCATCACGAAGCCAAGCAGTTTCCCACCCACGGTCGGCATAGGTTAGTGCCCTATGTTCTGAATATGGCCGAAGATTTCGTTGGTGAACCGCAGCACGACATCCAAGATCCAACCGCCGCACAGCAACGTCACGACGCCCACCGCCAGGAGTTTGGGGACAATTGACAGGGTCATGTCGCGGATGGACGTCACGGCCTGAAGCAACGTAACGACGACTCCAACGATGATGCACGTCAATAGGATCGGAGCGGACAGAAACAGAACCGTCTCAAGAGTGCGCCGGCTCAAGTAAAGAACAAAACTGCTATCCATTGTTTGTGTCTCATTTCTTGTGAATCAAATCCCACGTGTTGCCTCGCCTAGTGAAAGCTCAGACTCAGGTTCTTTGCCAGCAACCCCCAACCGTCAACGAGAATGAACAACATGAGCTTAAACGGTAGTGAGATCATTGCCGGGGGCAGCATCATCATACCGGCACTCAAGAGAACGCTTGCGATCACCATGTCCACGAGCAAGAAAGGAATGAAAAGCAGACAGCCAATCTCGAACGCCGTGCGGAATTCGCTGATGATGAAGGCCGGAATGACGATGTACATGTCGATATCTCTGAGGCTCTTGGGAGGCTCGATCTTGGCCATCTCGACAAAGAGAGCCAGATCGGCCTGCCGGCTTTGCCGAAGCATGAATTCCTTAATGCAATCACTGGCCCGGGTGGTTGCGGCCTGAAAGTCGATCTCATCCGCCAGATAGGGCTGGATGGAGCTCGTGTTGATCTTCGCGAACGTCGGCGCCATCGTGAACATCGTCAGAAAGAGCGCCAGGCCGATGATCGCAATAGTCGGCGGAATCGTCTGGGTGGTCAATGCACGCCGGATGAAAGCCAGGACGATGACAATTCGCGTAAAAGACGTCATCATCATCAGAAGACTCGGCAATATCGCCAAACCCGTGAAGACAATCACGAGCTTGACCGGCGTAGACCAGTCTCTGCTCTGCGGCTGCGCGCTCGTGGCTTTGTCCACAACCGTCAGCAAATCCCCGATGTTCGGGATACCGTCCGCCGGCTTGTTCGGCTTCGGTGTTTGCGTCGACAAGGTCGGCATCACCGGGGGCTCGATCGCGCTTACATCCTGGCCGGCACACAGCCCCGCCGGTATGAAAGCGATCCCGATGTACATTGAGACGAGAAAGAGTAGTCTGATCGGCCTAGCCATCGTATGTATTCTCAATTGTAGATTGTCCCCTGCGCCGGCACCGTCGCCGGACCGGAGCTTATGTCCGCCAGCTTCGTGACGTTTTCATTGGTGCTACCTATGAGGACGCGCCGGCCGCCTATCTCGATCAAATGCACGGCTCGGCGAGGCCCGAGGTGGACCGTCTCGACAATACGAATCTCCTTGCCGGGCAGGCCGGTGATCCGGGGCAGAAATCGTTTTGAAACGTACATCGCCGCTACGCCAAGAACCACCACGAACAAAATCGCGAGCATCGCTCTCAGGAAAAACTCGCCGTTGCCCGTGGGATAGTCCGATCTGCCCGCGAAGCTGGAATCATTCGCGAAAAGACCACCGTCCTCAGCTCCCGCTGGCCCGGATCGATTGGGTTCGGCTATCGATTCTTCCAATGCCGTCCCGTCTGCGCGGGACCGCCCCGAATAGACGATCAACGCCCCGTTGGCCAGCGCGGCCACTATCAGCAGTACAACTATTCTCTTCTTGGATCGAATCACACCAGAATTCACATCACACCAAACATCACTAATGAGCCACTACGCGGCGACGCAAAGCAAGCGCCTATATCGACTGTGCAAATGACGTGCCGCAAACGCGAAAATGCAAGTGGGCCCACTCTAGACGCGAATGCAGGGACGAATTCCACGGAGATGCGTCGAAAACCTGTCCAAAAACTTGACAAGCGCAAAAATCAGCCGGTCTTTCTTAACACAGCAATGAGGATCTGCGACTGTTTGGAAAACGGGCTGTCCCGGTCGGCCCAGCCGTCGCCCGATCCAGCTCCCCAGGAATAAATCGACCACCCGAACTGCTCCGCAAAATCGCCGAGCGGCCCTTGGGAGCTCGACTGGGAGGATGAAGACAGGGTATCTCGCAGAAAGTCCGCAACGGTTTTGGCCCGCCTGGCCGAGAGGAACCACCGTTCCTTCCCGGTCCGACCGTCGAGCGCCAATCCCAACACGTAAAGAACAACGGACTTGCGGCCAACATCCCCGGCAGGGGGTACCAAGATGGACTGCTCCAAAGCCCGGCAGAAATCGGTCAGAAATCGTCTGCCCGGCTCATTCAAGCTGGCGGACCCTGGGGCGAAATGAACATTGACCACCGAATAGTCGGTCCGTTCCGCAACGAGCGGCGAAGGCACAATCGTCGTCTGCTCCTTGAGTTTTTCACGAATCCGGCGCAGCTCTTCGATGCTGGAGTCGATCGTCCTGCTGTCGGCCGACTCATCGGGATTGTCCGTCGAGTATTTGAGCTTGAGATTGCCCAGACGCGGCACGTTCGACCGCCCGAACAACATGCCAAGCCCCATTTTTTGGAGCGACTCCACGAAGGAATCCCGGCCTTTGTCAAAAAGCTCCGGATCCTGAACGTCTGCCAGAGACAGCAGCATGACGAAAAAGGTCAGCAAGAGCGTGACCATATCCGAATAAGTCACGATGTACCCCGGAACCTTGGGACTCCCGCTCTCAGATGTCGATTTTCGCCATTTCAATTGTACGTGTTCCGCTCCAACAGGGTGATTTCAACCACGCGCCCCAACGCCGGGTTCTGTGGACCCTCATGAGCCACAATGCCCGCTGCTGAGATGCTGAAGCGATCCGGGTCCACGCTTTGCCTTGTACTGAGATACTGCATGACCGCCCACGCGCGCGGCAAGCCCGGGCTTCGGCCATCCTGTGCCTCCGCCGGTCCCGTTTCACTGATCACAACGCGCCCGGGGACCCTTTGAAGCAACGCGCCCATGAGGTTCATGATGTTTCGGCCTTGTGACGAGAGAATCGCCCCCCTACCCCAGAAGACCTTTTGCGACGGGACCAGGAACACCACGCTACGGTCGACGTCCGCAAAGTCCGCCTCCTTCATCAGGGCATCTTTCAATTCCTTGGCAAGAGTGCGCTTTTCACTGCCTTTGTCGAGCGGGGCCTTGTGTC
Source organism: Sedimentisphaerales bacterium (assembly GCA_037381725.1). Lineage (GTDB taxonomy): Bacteria > Planctomycetota > Phycisphaerae > Sedimentisphaerales > Anaerobacaceae > JAFGTG01. The sequence continues at coordinate 3,463 of JARRQQ010000168.1, read as the reverse complement.
GAATGGGAGCAAAAAACGTCAGCGCGTCCCTCGACCTGGTTCGCGGCGTGGCGGTGATGCTGTTGAGAGCCTGCGAGTAGATGATCCTCAGGTCCGGAAAGATCTTGTTGTCGAACGACGAGAAACTCAAAAGGAGCACAAAGAACGTCAACAGCAACGTCATACAGTCACTGAAGGTGACCATCCATTCCGGGGCGCCGGGTGCCTCATCGGACTCGGGCGGCTTCTTCTTGCGCTTGCTCATATCGTCGCCTTGACTTCTTCTCGCCGGCTCTGGCAAATGAACGCCTGCATCTTCTCGCGAATCGCTGTCGGATTATCGCCCTGGGCTATGGCGCATATCCCTTCGACGATCATCTCCATCGCCGTCGATTCCGCTTTTGAATAGATTCCCAGCTTCCCTGCCAACGGGATGAAGATCAGGTTGGCGGCAAATGCCCCATAGAACGTGGTGAGCAAAGCGACGGCCATCCCGGCGCCAATCTGGTCCGGTGAGGACAGGTTCTTGAGCATTTGAACCAAACCGATGAGCGTCCCGATCATCCCGAAGGCCGGCGCGGCTGAACCCATGAACTCCAGAATCTTCTTGCCATCCGAATGGCGGTCTTGCAGGTTCTCGATCTCCAGCGACAAAAGGTCCCGGATTTCGTCGGGATCCTGTCCATCTACGAGCATCTGCATACCTTTGACGAAGAACGTGTCGTTGATCTTCGGAATCTCCTGCTCCAGAGCCAATGCGCCGTCGCGCCGGTTGATGACGGCAAAAGTCACCATGTTCTGTATCAGCTCCGACGGAGGTGAGACCTTGGTGATGATCGTCTTCTTGATGACCCCGAATATCCCGAGGAACTGAGGCAGAGAGAAATGTATGAGCGTAGAGCACAACATGCCCCCAACGGTGATCGCCAACGACGGAACGTGCACGAAGGATTGCCAGCCGCCCCCGACAACAATGGCGCTGACCACGACCAGAAAACCAAGAACGACGCCTACGACGGTGGCAATATCCATGGGACTACTCTCTCTCAACGATTTGCTTCAACCTGTTGCACAAGGCCGCGGCAAGTGAAGGCTCCGAGCCAGCCAGTTCCGCCAGAAGTTTAGCCTCGGTTCGGTCGCTCATGTAATACAGAATCTTGGCCGCGTCATCGAAACCGCCGGGCTGCCCGCCAACCTCCGCATCCTGCCCCGGCTCCACGCCGCACATATTCGTCACTATCTTGCTGGCGCTCGTCGGGTCCATCTTGTCGTAGGTCGCCGCGATGGATATCAAATTGACCTTCTCGGCTGCCTCAATCTCCAACCTGCTCTTGAGTAGCCTGTCACGCTCGCTCTTCAGCGCTGCAACGGTGGATGCAAGCTCGATGCGCAGGTTGTTCAAGTTCGCGATGTCTTCCTTGAGCACGTTTTGAGCCACCCGCAACCTCTCTTCCTGCACCGCAAGGCCCTCCAGCTTGTTGTCATAGTTCCGCATTTTCTCGCGGATACTCTGAACAAGACTCTCGAGCTGTTGCTCCGTCACGCGCTTTTTGGCTAGAGCGGAGCCTTGGCCGCCAACGCCCGCCCCACCCGCTTCAGGCTGGGCAAGCGGCTGCTCGGCTCGGCCGTCAGGCTCGGCCTGAGCCGGTTGCTCCGTCGGAGAAGGACTCGTCAGCCACCCGTAGGCAAAAGCCCCGGCAAAAGCCACGAACCCCGTAGCCGCTATGAGGATCACCTTCTTGATCATCGGCGTTCTCCTAACTCTGAATCTTCCGAACAAACGAGACTCCAGCCCTCTCGTCCAATTCTTTCTGCTCGAGTCTCTCTTGCTCAGCTATGAATTCTCCCCGCGCTTGCTCGCGCGCTCCAGCACATGTATTCTGTCTTTGAGCTCTTTGATCCGTTCATCAGTTGTCACCGAATGCCTCAGAAAAAATTCCTGTTTATCCAGGCGGCATCTGGGTCTCTCCATAGCCAAGCCATTCATAATGTCTTCCAATGTCTTTTGTTGTGTCAGCAACTCCCCGCGCGCTGCAGCCAACTTCTCGGCTAGCCCAAACAATTCCGCTCTGGCCTTCTGCTCTTCCTTCTTTTTGATGTCGAGGACACGCTGCAATCGCCATACAAATCGTTTCATTCAGTTTCCCGTGCTAGACGCTTGGCACAAAGTATCGCCCGATGTCACTCACTGCGCCCGCGAGCTCAGCAATCGATCCCACGACTGACCGATGGACGTCAATCGCCGGATGGTCTCCGAGAATTTCGTCTTCTCGCGCGTCGGCTGAACGAGGAACTCCCGTATCCTATCAATCAACGCAACGGCTCCGTCGATGCGCGGGTTGCTTCCCGGAGAAAACGCACCGATGTTGATCAGGTCTTCAGCATCACGATAGATGGCGTAGATCTCTTTGAGCCTTTGCGCGGCACGCTTATGCTCGTCGCTTGTCACGACGGGCATTAAACGGCTGATGCTCTGGAGAATATCCACCGCCGGATAATGGCCCCGCTCGGCCAATTTCCTCGACAGAACGATATGTCCGTCCAGGAGACTTCGAGCGCTGTCAGCCACGGGATCGGCCAGGTCGTCGTTTTCCACCAGGACCGTGAGAATACCCGTGATACTGCCGCTCTCGGCGCAGCCCAAACGCTCGATGAGCCGAGGCATCAGTGAAAACACGCTTGGGCAGTAACCCTTGGTCGTCGGAGGTTCGCCCGCGGCAAGGCCGATTTCCCGCTGAGCTTGGGCAAAGCGAGTAAGAGAATCCATCATGAAAAGAACGTTTGCGCCTTTGTCCCTGAAATACTCGGCAACCGTGACAGCGACGAAGGCCGCCTTCACTCGCTGAATGGGAGGTGAATCTGACGCGGCCACGACGACAACGCTCCGCGCCAGCCCTTTCGGTCCGAGGTCGGATTCGAGAAATTCGCGGACCTCCCGGCCCCGCTCGCCGATCAATGCGACCACGTTAACAGCCGCCTCGCTCGAGTTGGCGATATCGCCAAGGAGGACGCTCTTGCCCACACCGCTGCCGGAAAAGATACCCACCCTTTGCCCTTTTCCACAGGTCAGTACGCTGTCTATCGACCGGATACCAAGGGCCAGAGGACTCGTGATCTTTTCCCGGCTCAGAGGCGGCGGGCTGCTCGCATCCAGCGGCTTGATCTCCGTGCCCGTTAACGGTCCCTTGCCGTCGATAGGCTCCGCCAGCCCGTTGAGAACGCGTCCCAGGATGCGGTCGCTCAGCGTGATGTGGCGAGGCGTGGTTCGCGCCGTCACCGTGTCGCCCGGAGATATACCTTCTATGTGCTCCAACGGCAACAGGATGAGGTGGTCGTCTTTGAAACCCACCACCTCAGCCAGCACGCGGCGACCACGCCGAATCTGAATACCGCATAACTCGCCCAGCCCAAGCGCCGGACCGGAGGACTCAACCGACTGGCCGGAGACGCTCACCACGAAACCTTGGCAATCCAGCAGATTCAC
>JARRQQ010000167.1:0-15403 GCA_037381725.1 Sedimentisphaerales bacterium | reverse complement strand
AACGGATTTGTCCGGGAACGGTATTGTCCAGCATTTGTTCGTCGAATCCATGATAATGTTCGCCTCAGGCCAGTAGATCGCTCTGCCAGTGCTCGACTTGGGGCGGCTCCTTGCCCTCCAGAAGGGAGGCGAAGCTCAACAGTGTCTTGCGGGCGTCTCCTATAGGGTAGTAGAAAGCGTCCCAGTTGTCGCTGTCCTCCCCGTCGTGATTGGGTATGACGTGATCGTAGCGGGTAGCCTCTTGCATCTCGAGATAGCCGGTCGAAGCCCTTCGTTCGATATTCTCCAGGTCCCGCATCGACAGGTTCGTCTTCTGCCGCCGCGTGCGTCTCAACAACTTCCGTCTCATGACGTCAGTAACGAGATCGGCCAGCGAAGCGTGCAGCTCGGGGCGCTTGAGCCAAGTGATTTCCTCTTGTGAGAGCGGCGAGAGGAATATGCTCAAGCAAGGAATGGTCTCAACTAAGCCTTGCTCGCGAAGCATGCGGACCATGAGCGCGTTGCCCTCGAAGAGCGCATCGCCGCCGGTTAGCGTTTTGTTGAGCACTCGCATATCGAGCGCCTGCAGGTCCCCTCGGATGTCGATCAGCAGGAATTCGCCGCGGCTACGAAGTTGTTCGATTTCTTCACGCCGCCTGAAGTGATAATCCACTCCGTCCGTCTCGCCCGGACGCGGATTCCGGCTATTGTAAAGGACCATCTTTGTTAGCCGACCCGCCAACGCGGGATAGAAGCGTTTCAGGGCCGCTTGCAGCGGACCTTTGCCCACGCACGAGGGTCCCGATAGGATCACCAGACGTCCCATTTTCGATCACCGAAACTAATATCTGCTGACTATAGCCGTTTACTGCGAGTCCACAGCATAGGCGGCAGCCGCGTCGGTGTCAAGGTTCGGCTGGTATTTGGGAGCGTCCTCTTGCACCCGGATGCAAAGGGTCTTCCCAAAGGTGTGCTCGAAAAGATCGGCCTTCCGTTGCGCCATCTGTATGTCAATCGCTCCTTCTCCCCACAGGTTCAAGACAGCGTGGTCCGGCCCCATCAGGCAGGTCACATCGGCTACGGACCGCCGGGGCAGCTGATCAAGCCCATCCGCCAAGCGGAGCAAAGAGGCCAGTCTGTTAACATACAGCCTCGACTCAGCATCCAGAGACCGATAATATTTGTGCGAATCGTGGGGAAACGAGCCGCGGTGATAACGAGCCACAAGCCCGATCATTCGTCGCTGTTGCTTTCCAAACGGCAAGCTGGAGCAATCGCTTATGATGTCACGGGCCAACTTGTGGTGGATCCGCTTGTCTTGTGACTTGCCCACGTCGTGCAGCAGGGCGGCGAGCCACAGCCATATTCGCTCGGTATTGCCCATCTTGTGAAGCGGCTGCAATTCGTCGAAAAGTCTCATCGCCCATCGCCCGACGCGCAGGGAGTGCTTCTTTCGGAAATTCCTGGCCCGGCCAAGTCTCAGTGCCTCTCTGGTGATCTTGTCCTCGCTCACTATTCTTCCCTAATCGCAGCAGCCGCGTTGGGATACCTATCCTGTCATCCAAGCGTCGGCGGGCACAGTTCAAATTGTCAGTAGTTAGCAGCCTCACTATTATTATCGGATAGATCGCACTATGTGATTATAGTAAAATGGAAAAGAGAGTGGTTCGCGGAGATAATAACTCGGAGAAATTAAAAAGAGTAGCAAATCTCTGTCGAAAGACGGTATCCGTGCGGTCAACCGTTCACTCGGTGCCGAAGCCCGCGTGTCAATGAGAGACGGTGACATTGAGTCCGGCAACGTGGGTGTCCTTGATGAACTTATCATCTCAGCTAAATATGTCCTTGACGGTGAGTTGTGACATGTTAAAATCACACGCTGGATGGTAGAGATGAGAGGTCTCACTGTCGAAGAGTGTCTCGGTGAGTCTTTGCGAGAGTGTCTTACGGATCCGAAGGATGAAGCCGAGAACCCCGCCGAGTGGATTCTGCAGGCGGGGGCATTTGTCGCGAACGTCAAGTTTTGCGTGACAGCGCCGGCCGGATTGAAGACAAAGCACGGGGGAAACGAATGAAGACTGCCGCCAGGAAGACTGGACGGAGGGAAGGGCAAAGGGACAACGGGACAACGGGTGTATCGAGGAATCGCGTCACGTTAGCGAGGCTTGAAGAAGCGGAGCAGACGCTGCGCGACAGTGAGCAGCGGTACCGCAGCTTTGTCGAGCACAACCCCGATGCTGTGTTTTGCATGGATACCGAAGGCAGGTTCACCGAGCTTAACAATGCGGCCGTCGAGCTGAGCGGTTATACCGCCGAATATCTGCTCGGGAGGAATTGGCAAGAGTTTTGCCACCCGGACCACATCGACGAGACGATGCGGAATTTCAAGGCCGCTGCGGCCGGTGAATTTCAAACGCTTGAAACCGTTCTGATCCGCAAGGACGGTAGCGAAATGGAGTTGTACTTCACCGGAGGGCCTTTGATCGTTCGCAACGAGGTCCAGGGGGTCTTCGCGATTGGTCGCGACCTGACGGCACTGCGAGAGACCGAGGAGTCGCTCCGCATCCACCAGGCCGAGCTCGAGATACAGAACGAGCAGCTCAGGCAGGCCCAGATCGAGCTGGAGAGGTCACGTCACAAGTATGCGGAATTGTTCGATTTTGCTCCCATTGGCTATTTTGTCCTCGACAAAAAGGGCGTCATTTCGGAGCTCAACCTGACGGGCACTTCTCTGGTCGGCACGGAGAGAAACTTTCTGATTGGAAAGCCTTTCGGCGTTTGCATCAGCAAAGGAGACCAGGACAGCTTTTATTTGAGTCGCCGGCAGGTCTTTGATTCAGGAGTGAGCACTCGGTGCGATCTGAAGATACGTCGCAAAGACGGTGGAGAATTCTTCGCCGAGGCTCTCATTGACCCGGTGGTGGGCGCCGACGACAAGGTGACGCATTGCCGCGTCGCCCTGATCGACATCAGTGCCCGCAAACAGGCCGAGCAGACCCTTCATGAACGCGAGCAAGAGTTGAAGCTGATCATCGAGAGCGGCCACATCGGGACCTGGGATTGGGACCTGCAAGCTAATCATATGGATCGGAACGACATCCTGTATGACATCCTGGGGATTGAGCCGAACCCCAAGAATTCCACCGCTGAGGCTTTCGTGGAACGAGTCCACCCCGAGGACCGAGCCCGCGTCGAGAAGGAATTCTGGCGCGTGGTGGAGCAGGGTGAGAATTGGCGGGATGAATTCCGGATCGTCCGCCCGGACGGGCAGGTCCGCTGGCTGGTGGGCCAGGGCCGGGTGGTTCGTGATGCAAGCGGAAAAGCGGTTCAGATGTACGGCGTCAACTACGACGTGACCCGGGTTCGGTCCGCCGAGGAACAGATCAGGAATCTGGCAAAATTCCCCGCGCAGAGCCCGCTTCCCATCTTGCGTTTGTCCGGCGACGGGACCGTATTGTACAGCAACACGCCCGGGCGAGTGCTGCTGAAGGCGTGGGGATGTGACGTCGATCAGAAGGCTCCGAAGGACTGGTGCCGATTGGTCAAGAAGGCGCTCCGGTTTAAGGACGGTCTGGAGAAGGACATCGAGTGCGGACGGAAGATTTTCTCCTTCGCGCTGTCGCCTGTTTCCGGCGCCGGTTACGTCAATCTGTACGGCCGCGACATTACCAAACGAGTCCAAATGGAGAGGGCGTTGGAAGAGGTCAATAGATCTCTCGAAGAAAAGATCGCCGAAAGAACCGCCGAGCTCAAGCAGGCCAACCGCGATTTAAGATCGCAGGCCGAGCTGCTCGATCTGGCTCACGACGCGATTACCGTGCACAACTTCGACGGCAAAATCATTTTCTGGAACCGAGGCGCTGAAACCGCTTACGGCTGGAGGAGAGAGAAAGTCTTGGGCAAAGTCACGCACAAGGTGCTCAAGACGAAGTTCTCCGAGCCGCTAATGAAGATTATCTCAGCGGTCTCGACCAACGGCAGTTGGGAGGGCGAGCTGACGCAGACCACCCGGCGTGGAAAAGAACTGACGGTTCAAAGCCGGTGGGTCCTGCAAAAGGACGAAAGCGGAAAGCCCGTCGCCATTTTGGAGATCGGCCGGGACATCACGGATCGCAAAGCCGCGGAGTTGAGGACGCAGGAGGCCCGGCGGTACGCCGAGAGCATCATCGAGACGGTCCAGGAAGCGCTCATCGTGCTCGACGCCCGTCTCAAAGTCATATCCGCCAATAAGAGCTTCTACAAGTTGTTCGGCCTCACGCCCGAGCAGACGGAAGGCAAGCACATTTACAGACTCGGACGCAATCAGTGGGACATCCCTGAGCTAAGGAAGCTGCTCGAAGAGATATTGCCCCGGAACACGAGCTTTGAAGACTATGAAATGACGTATGCGCCGTCCAAGGGGCAAACCAGGGACTTGCTGCTCAATGCCCGGCGCATCTACCGCGAAAGAAGAAAGACCGAAATGATCTTGCTGGCCATCCAGGACGTGACGGCCCGCAACCAGCAGGAAAGGCAAATCCGGGAGCTCACCGAAGAGCTGCTTTTGGCCGAGGAGGAGCAACGCCAGTACGTGGCGACGGCTTTGCACGATTCCATCAGCCAGATGCTTGCTTTTTCCAAGAGGGAGCTGGCTTTGCTCCTGAGAAATTCGGATTTGAGAACGGACAGCAGCATCAAGAAAGTCCTGGAGTCCATCGACAAGTCTCTCAGGCAAACGCGGGAGCTCACGGCGGATTTGAGCTCGCCGACCTTGCACACGTTCGGCCTCGAAGCGGCTCTGGAGGAAATGGCTGAACAATTTGCGCATGACCACCGGATCACGTGCCGCTTCGAGAACGGTGGAGCCATGCCGTCTCTGGAAAAGAAGGTCGAGCTGCTTCTGTACCGCTCGGTCAAGGAACTGCTCTGCAATGTTGCCAAGCACGCCAAAGCCAGAAATGTCGCCATCAACGCAAAGACCACAGAGGACATACTGGAAGTGACCGTCGCGGATGACGGAAGAGGTTTCGATCCGTCGCGTCTCGAAGCGAATCGGAACAAGAAGAAGTCTTTCGGCCTGTTCAGTGTTGAGCAGCGTTTGAAAAACGTCAACGGCTCGTTCCGTATCGAATCGGAGAAGAAGAAGGGAACGAAAGTCGTTTTACAGGTCTTGTTAGACACCGCCCGTGGGCAGAAAGGAAAATAGAATGGCCATCAGAGTCTTGTTAGCCGATGACCACACCGTCGTTCGGTACGGAGTAGCCAAATCCATACAGCGTGAAGACGACATGGAGGTCGTCGGGCAGGCCAAGAACGGTCTGTCCGCCATCGAGCTGGTTCGCGAGCTTTCGCCCGACGTTGTGTTGATGGACATTTCCATGCCGGATGTCAACGGCATGGATGCCACCCGGGAGATCGTGCGCGATTTCCCGAACGTCAAAGTCATCGCTTTGTCCATGCACACGGCCCGAAAGTTCGTGCGCGAGATGTTCACGGCCGGGGCCAGCGGTTATTTGCTGAAGGACTGTGAGTTCGACGAGCTCGCCACGGCGATTCGCACCGTCATGTCGGGTAAGAGCTATCTCAGCCCGGAAATCACCGATATCGTCGTCGACGGCTACGTGAAGTCCTCCACCAAAGAAGAGCCCTCGGCATTCTCGACCCTGACCAGGAGGGAAAGACAGGTCCTACAGCTTCTGTCCGAGGGGCAGACCACAAAACAGACGGGCATGAAATTGCACATCAGCCCGAAGACCGTCGAGGCTCATCGCCTGCGAATTATGGAAAAACTCGGCATGGACAACGTGGCGCAGCTCACCAAATACGCTATCCAGGAAGGTTTGACCACCACCGAGATCTAAACGGAGTGACAATTAGCGCTTGATTATTTACGATTGATTATTGATCCAGGCCCTTCTCGGCCACATTGCCAGGAACGTGAGCTTTGCCGATATGTGCAGGGTGGGCACATGTTGCCCTTTGCCCACGCGGAATAACTTACCCCATTGCTGCTGCGCGAGCGCGGGCATGTCACTCGCAGCAATTTCCGGGCCTTATCCTCCTCGAATGTGCCCGAAACGAATTGAGCAATTCCCAATGCACAAATGGGCAATCTCCCTATTTGGCTATTCGATGGACGGCTTTATTTTGGTGGGCAATGTTCGGCTGTGTCGATTTGTAGTTTGGATTTGTTGGCTCAGCGGCCGCACGAGGCGGTCGCCATTGAAGGGGGCTGTCCCATGGAAATGGAAGAACTGCTGGACTATGAATCTGTCAGCACGCTTGGTTCTCTGGATCAGGAATTTTGCCCGGAGTGCGGTTCGTCGATGATCGAGGTGAATCGCATCGTGGACGACGGCGAGGTTTACGTCTGGTACGCGTGCAGCGGCCCCGGATGTGACGGAAGCTGGCTGGAAAGATTCGAGTGATTTGAAGTGACTCGAATAAGAGTGCTGGTGACTTGACTTGGTGACGCTCCGGCGGTAGGTGCGGCTCAGAAGACACAGCTTGCAGCCGCACAGCCGCCGGTATATTCCGATTCGGCGACGACGAATTCCTGGTGGGGTTCGGAGACGTCCTTTTGCGTGCCGCCGAAGGTCAGGACCTGCTGGTCCTTGCTGCCGTACCTGTAGATCGTGATTCCCTTACATTTTAGCTCGTGGGCCTTCAGGTAAATGTCCCTAACGCTCCCGGCGGTGGCCTCTTCGGGCAGATTAATGGTCTTCGAGACGGCGTTATCCGTGTATTTCTGGAAAGCCGCCTGAACCTTGAGATGCTGGAGCGGCTCCGTATCGAAGGCCGTCACGAAGACTCTTTTGAGATCGGACGGAATACCCTTCACAGATTGGAGCGAGCCTTTTCTGGCGATTTCCCGCAAGATGTCTTCTTTGTAGACACCTCTCGTCTGCGCGGCCTCCTCGAAGAGAGGGTTGACCTCGAAGAGCTTTGTGCCCGACAGCACGTTTCGCACGAAGCTAATTGCAAACAGCGGCTCGATCCCACTGGAGCAGCCGGCGATGATGCTAATCGTGCCCGTCGGGGCTATGGTATTGACCGTGGCGTTGCGAAGGCGCGGCCCTCGCTCGGCGTAAATGGACTGCTCGAAATTCGGAAAGACGCCTCTTTCAGCGGCCAACCTCTCCGAAACGCTGAGTGATTGATCGCGAATGAATTTCATGAGCTTGCCTGCCAGCGTCAGCGCTTGCAGCGAATTGTAGGGTATCCCCAGCATGATCAGCATGTCGGCAAAACCCATCACGCCCAGCCCGATCTTTCGGTTGGCTCGGGTTATCTTGCGAATCTGGGGCAACGGGTACTTGTTCACGTCAATGACGTCGTCCAGGAACCGAATCCCCCAGGCGACGCGGTCTTTGAGCTTGTCCCAATTGAGTTTGCTGTTATCGACCATTTTCGCCAGGTTGATCGAGGCGAGATTGCAGCTCTCGAAAGGCAGCAGAGGCAGCTCACCACACGGATTCGTTGCTTCGATCCGGCCGATCTGGGGTGTGGGGTTTTTGCGGTTTATCTGGTCGATGAAAACCAGGCCGGGATCGCCGGTGCGCCAAGCGGCGTTGACGATAAGGTCGAAGAGCGATTTGGCCCGCACGCGAGCGGATCGCTTGCCCGTCGAAGGGTCTTTCAGATCGAAAGAACGGTTGGCCTTGACGTCGGAGATAAATCTGTTGGTGACCGCCACGGAGAGGTTCCTCGATGAACTCGACGATGTCGGGATGGTCGCAGCGCAGGATGCCCATGTTCGCGCCGCGTCGCCGGCCGCCCTGAACGATGACACCCGTGGCCTTGTCGAAGATGCTCATGAACGACACGGGCCCGGAGGCCTTGCCCTTGGTGGAGGAGACGAGCGCTCCTTCGGGCCTCAAGCGCGAGAAACTAAAGCCCGTGCCGCCGCCCGTCTGGTGGATTTTGGCCATGTTTTTCAGGGACTTGAAGATGCCGTCGATCGAGTCTTCCACGGGCAAAACGAAGCACGCAGATAACTGACCGAACGACGTGCCGGCGTTCATGAGCGTGGGCGAGTTCGGCATGAACTCGCAGTTCCTCATCATTTCATAAAACGTTTCTTCAACGTCGTCGATGCTCCGTCTGGGTTTGTAACCTTCCTCGGCCTGCGCGACGTGACGGGCGACCCTTCTGAACATCTCGCTCGGTGTCTCGACAATGTTGTGTTCGTCGTCCTTTTGAAGATAGCGCTGTTTCAGGACTTCCATCGTGTTGACGGAGAGCTTCAGACCGCCCTTCAAATTCAAGGCTGACTTCGCCGACCGGGTATCGCTTCGTCTTTGTGCGGACATGAATCAATTCTTGAAACACATGACCGTTTCTCGATCAACCGGCAAATCGGCTGCTTTGCTCGATTATGCGCATGACTTCATCATCGCCGACATCGTACCAGTTTCTGTACGCTTCGGCAACGGCTCGAAAATAGGGGGGCTTTTCAAGAATGACGACTTTGTCGGCAACTTGTGCTATTTCGTCTTCCATTTCAGGGCTGGCGACGGGAGCTGCTACCACGATTTTTCCTGCTTGCTTGTTCCTGCAGAGCATAATGGCGGCGTTCATAGTCGAGCCCATGGCGATACCATCATCCACGAGTATGACCGTTCTGTCGCTGATTTCAGGCAGGGGGTTGCCACCCCTCAGCGCCTTGATTCTTCGCTCTATCTCCTGCTTTTGTTCGTCGATGATCTGTTCCTTTATTTGCTCGGGGATATGGTGGTGAGCGGATCCCACGAGGTAGATGCTACCGTCCTCGGCGACGGCGCCGAACCCCGCTTCGGGATTGTAGGGAAACGGCAGCTTGCGCACGACAATTATCGAAAAAGCAAGCTCCAAATGCTCGGCGACATAGTGCCCCACCTCGACTCCGCCGCGAGGGATCGCCAGTACCAAGGCGTCCGAACCTTTGTACCCGCTTAGACGCTTACCTAATTTTTGTCCAGCATCCTTTCTATTATCAAACATTCAACACCCTCACCGCGAGGAAATAGGATCGTGAGATCTTTTGTTCAACAAGTCTCTCACGTGCTGTATAGCCGAGCGTCTGCCACGCCTCCAAGAACATCCGCTCCCTTTATTCTTCAATCGAAATCGCATCCGCGGGACACTGCTCCATCGCCTCGCGACAACTATCCTCAATGTCTGTTGGCACAGGGTCTGCCTGCACTCGAGAGACGCCATCCTCGATCTTGAACACCTCCGGGCAGATCTCTTCACACGGTCCGCACCCGGTGCAAAGCTCTTCGTCAACTTGTGCTTTCATGTTCTTTTCCCTTTCAAAACAGCCTGCCGTCCCGTTCACAACGGATATGTTCCAACCCCAGCTCGGTCGGTTTTTCGGTTTGTCCGTCCGAACGTTTGCTCAAACTACGACAAGGTGGTCCGTGATGAAATGAGGGGAATCCTGAATAGCTGTTCGTGATTTGCCTATGTTAAGGCCGTCATTAAAGAATGTGATTTACTTGCCAAGTTGTGCGCGGAGACCGCCGTCGACGAGCTTTCCGGTCGGAGGGGGAAGCTTTCCGAGCTAAGGAATCTTCTTATATCGTGGATTCATGTTTCCCGATACAATACTATGTTTGCTCAGTTGTAAGATGGGATCTTCCATGAAGAAGAGCTGGGAACATTACTCACATACGGCAGATATGGGAATACGGGGTTTTGGTGGGACGCTGGAAGAGGCCTTTGCCTCGGCGGCCCTGGCGATGGTGGCCATAAGCGTTGATCTCAGGAAGATAGAGCCGAAACAGCAAGTGGACGTCACCTGTGAGCAGCCGGACAGGGAACTGTTATTGATCGACTGGTTAAACGCCCTCATTTACGAAATGGCGGTGCGAAAGATGATCTTCGGCAGATTTGAGGTTAAAATAGAAGGCGAGTGTCTGATAGGCAAAGTGTGGGGCGAAAAGCTGGATATGAAGAAGCATAGGCCCGCGGTGGAGATAAAGGGAACGTCGTATTCGGATTTGAAAGTCGCCCGGGAAAACGAACAATGGGTAGCGCAGTGCATTATTGACATATAGGTTGACCGGAGGAGCAGAGATCAAGGCGAATATGCAAGTCTGGTGAATCTGTCGCTTGAAAGGATTGAGACGAGATGGAGAAGCTTCAGAGACGTTCCGGCTGCCGATGGGTGATAGAACCGTTCGGAAACATGCGAGTGCCCTTTGTTGTTTTCGGCGACGATGAGATCATAAAGCACCTGGACGAGAAGGTCTACGAGCAGGGGATGAACGTGGCGAGGCTGCCCGGCATCGTAAAGGCCTCTTGCGCTATGCCCGATGCGCACTGGGGATACGGATTCCCGATAGGGGGCGTCGCGGCTTTCGATCCCGACAAGGGCGGAGTTGTCTCCGCCGGCGGCGTCGGGTTCGACATTTCGTGCGGCGTGCGAAGCGTCTTGACGGGCCTCAACACTGATGAAATCGAGGCGGTGAAACATCAGCTCGCGGACGCCCTGGCCCGCCATATCCCGGCGGGGCTGGGCAGTGAAGGGAAGCTTCGGCTCTCGAAACACGAAATCGACGAGATGCTGACGGGCGGAGCGCAGTGGGCCGTCGAGCGAGGCTTCGGCATGCAGCATGACCTGAAGCGGACCGAAGAAGGCGGGCAGGTCACTGGGGCGAGGCCCGAATTTGTCTCGGACAAAGCCAAAGAGAGGCAGAAGGCGGAGGTCGGGACACTCGGCTCGGGAACTCATTATCTTGAAGTGCAGAACGTCGTCGAGGTCTATGACGAGAAGATCGCCCGGGCCTACGGGATCGATCTTGGTGATATTGTCGTCACAATTCATTGCGGCTCACGAGGGCTGGGCCACCAGATCGCCACGGACTTTCTTCCGCGGATGCTCAAAGCGGCAAAGGAGGCGGGAATCGAACTGCCGGAACGGGACTTGGCGTGCACGCCCATTGATTCGGACGTCGGGCAAAAATACCTTGGAGCCATGCGGTCCGGGATCAACTGCGCGATCGCCAATCGTCAAGTGCTCATGCATCTCGTACGCGAGGTGTTCGCGAAGGTGGTTCCGAAGGCCAATTTGCGATTGCTCTACGACGTCTCCCACAATACGTGCAAGCTCGAAGACCACAAAGTTGACGGCAAGATTCGCAAGCTGTATGTCCATCGCAAAGGCGCGACACGGGCGTTCGGCCCGGGCCACCCGTCGTTGGCCGAGGATATCCGGGCCGTGGGCCAGCCCGTCCTGATTGGCGGGACGATGGGCACGTTCTCGTACATCCTGGCGGGCGTAGAGAAAAGCGCCGAGCTATGTTTTAGCTCCTGTTCCCACGGGGCCGGAAGAGCGATGAGCAGAAAACAGGCGACAAAAAGATGGCGGGGTGGCGAGGTCGTGAAGAGTCTGGCCCGCAAAGGCATCATCATCAAGAGTCCTTCCTATCGGGGCGTCGCCGAAGAGGCGCCGGATGCTTACAAGGACGTGAACGTCGTGGTGGATGCGACCGTGAAGGCGGAACTGGCCAAAAAGGTCGCGAAACTGGCTCCTTTGGTCTGTATCAAGGGTTGACGCGCGACGTCGCGGTAGGTGGCGAGTCACTCCGAGTGCGCCCCAGAAGATTGAAGAATATGATCGAGAGCCCGACAAAGCCCTGGCCCGGCCGTGTTCTTTTTCGTCATCCTAAGGATTTTGCCCTTCGACTTTAAGGGATTTTCCTATTTGCCACCTGTCACTGGGGAATTAGATAATGCTTGAACAAAGGAACGTATCTAATGAGAACCGCGAAGACGCTAAGAGCGGAACAAGTAAGACTCAAGAGAGCTTACGACGGAGTTTCTGGTGACGACGGCTACCGTATCCTCGTGGATCGGGTTTGGCCGCGAGGCGTTTCCAAGCGCGATCTTCGAGTTGATGAGTGGCTCAAGGACATTGCTCCAAGCACCGAGTTGCGTAAGTGGTTCGGCCACGACCCGGGCAAGTGGGACGAGTTTAGGAAACGCTATTTTCAGGAGTTGACGGATAAAGAAGAAGTTGTCGAGGCGGTGCGAGACAAAATGAGACATCATCGCGTCACCTTTGTTTACTCGGCAAAAGACCGCGAGTTCAACAACGCGGTGGCGTTGAAAGAGTACCTGGAGAATCGCGGCAGATCAGACACACCTTTGTGACGTGGAAAGACAACGACGTTAGAACGAATTGACCGGCTAACGGGCCGGGGAGAAAGGAGAATCGCACAATGCCGGAATTTGTCAATCCGTTCAGCGGGCTGACCCCTGCGCGCAAGCTTACCGATTCCGAACTGGGAAGGGCTTTGCGGCTCGACTTGGCCGCCGAAGAAGAGGCCGTTCATATTTATGAAGCCCATGCAGACGCGACGGACAACGAGCTGGCCAAAAGAGTATTGCTGGACATTGCCAACGAGGAGCGGGTACACGCCGGCGAATTTCAACGACTGCTAAATATTCTGCTCAAGGACGAAGAGGGCTACCTCGCCGAGGGAGCGGAAGAAGTCAACGAGATGGCCAGGGAGGCCGCCAGTGGCGAGCCGACGGTGCCTGGTGAACAAGCCGGCTCGGAAGAATCCAAGTCGATTCCGACCGTCGGGGATCTCAAGCAATAACACTTAATGACCATTGGCACTCTGGAGATAATAGGAGGCTATAGATGTCTGAGAGTTTTCTGCACAGGGACGACGCTCCCTTTGGCCATAAGGTTTGGGAGAAGATCGATCAAACCGTCATAGGAGCCGCGAAGAGCCAGTTGTGCGGCCGCAGGCTCCTTCGTACGCAAGGTCCGTACGGCCTGGGTCTGAAAGGTCTGGTCGGCGGCGACAAAGCCATCGATGAGAAGGCCGACGGGGCCGAGATGATCGCACCTTGCGTCATCCCGCTGGTCATGATCCAGAGCGAATTCGCCTTGCCCATTCGCGACGTCGCCGCGTTCGAGCAGCGCGACATGCCGCTGGATCTGGGCGACGCCGCCAAGGCGGCACTAGATTGCGCCCGCCAGGAGGACAACCTGATCTTCAATGGGTCCAAAGCTGTCGGCGTCAAGGGGCTGATGAACATGGACGGTGTGGGGTCCGCCAAGCTCAAACAATGGGACAGTCCCGGAACTGCGGCGGACGACGTTATCCAGGCGGTGACAACGCTCGACCAACAAGGCTTTCATGGGCCTTATGCGTTGGGACTTTCGCCTGAGCTTTACAATCTTCTGTTCCGCCGGTATCCCCAGGGGAATCAGACGGAGATGGAGCACGTTCGACAGATTGTCACTGACGGTATCGTAAAAACACCGGCATTGTCATCGGGCGGTCTTCTACTGTGTACTTCGGGTCCGTTCGCGAACGTCGTGTTGGGTCAGGATATCATGACGCGTTTCATCGGACCCTCAGGTACGGACTACGAATTCACTGTTTCTGAAAGTGTTGCTCTTAACCTTACTGAAGGGGGTGCGCTATGCGTTCTGAAGAAATAGAGGGTTCGTTTGGATCCACGGGGTATGGCGTGGGTGTGGAAAGAAGGGCAAAACGAATGGGAAAAGTCAAGAACACTGAAGAAAACTTCAAGCTGTGTATGAGCGGCAACTGCTCGACTTGCCCGAGCTTCTCGAAGAAGGCCGGCGAGGGGCTTTTTTGTGCAAGAGGCGCGAGCAAAGTGTCCGTCGAAAAGAGAGGTTGCAACTGCCCCGAATGTCCTGTGTGGATAGAGAACGAGTTGTCAGGGATGTATTATTGCACTGAACCGGACATGGGGTAGATGTGAGAGTGGTACGACCGAATGGCAAACGAAAGCCGGAGAGCAAGCGAGCTTGAAAAAGAAGAGTGGCTTGAGTCCTTCGAAGATGTCTATCGTAGCGACGGGCAAGACGGGGCCAGGAGAATACTTGAGCAGCTTGAGATCCGCGCGCGGGAGCACGGCATAGAAATCCGCCGTGCGTGGACCACGCCGTATATCAATACGGTACCCGCGGATCAGCAACCGCCTTACCCGGGCCGCAGGGAGATAGAACGCCGCATCAAGAGCATCATTCGCTGGAACGCAATGGCGATGGTGGTCCGGGCCAACCGGGAAGAGAGCGGTATCGGAGGCCATATCTCCACGTATGCGTCGGCCGCTACGCTTTATGAGGTGGCCTTCAACCACTTCTTAAGAGCGAAGAACGATGAGCAGGACGGCGACATCGTCTATTTCCAGGGTCACGCCTCCCCGGGCATCTACGCCAGGGCTTTTCTGGAAGGTCGCCTGTCAGGTTTCGATTTGGAGAATTTCAGAAGGGAGTTACGGGCCGCCGGAGGCTTACCTTCGTATCCTCATCCGAGGCTGATGCCGGACTTCTGGCAGTTTCCGACCGTCTCTATGGGACTGTCACCGATCATGGCCATCTACCAGGCCCGCTTCGACAACTACCTGGAAAACAGAGGACTGAAGACCCCGTCCGACCAAAAGATATGGGCCTTCCTTGGGGACGGGGAGATGGACGAGCCCGAGAGCCTGGGGGCGATCAGCCTGGCCGGGCGCGACAAGTTGGACAATCTCATCTTCGTCGTCAATTGCAACCTTCAAAGACTCGACGGCCCGGTGCGCGGAAACGGCAAGATCATTCAGGAGCTTGAGGCGGTTTTTGCCGGGGCTGGCTGGAATGTCATTAAAGTGATTTGGGGCTCTGATCTTGATCCGTTATTCGAGAAGGACGCGGAGGGCCTTCTCGTCCGGCGGATGCAAGAGGTGCCGGACGGGCAGTACCAGAAGTACGCCGTCTCGAGCGGCGATTACATCCGACAGGACTTTTTCGGCAAGGACCGCCGGTTGCTGGAGATGGTGAAAACCTACTCCGACGAGCAATTAGAGAAGCTCCGGCGCGGCGGTCACGATCCCGTCAAAGTCTACGCCGCCTACAAAGCCGCCATCGAGCATAAAGGTTCGCCGACCGTGATCCTGGCTCAGACGATTAAGGGATACGGCCTGGGCGAGGCCGGCGAAGGCAGAAATATTACACACCAGCAGAAGAAGTTGAACGAGCAGGAGTTGTCCGAGTTCAGGAGCAGGTTCGGCATTCCCGTGCCCGACGGTGAGGTGCAGGAGGCGCCTTTCTACAGGCCGGCCGACGACAGCGAAGAAATTAGGTATCTGCAAAGGTGCAGAGAGAAATTGGGCGGCTATACTCCCAGGCGAACCGTCAACGTCGAGCCGATACAGACGCCCTCAGAGGACCTGTTTGAGGAATTTTACCAGGGAAGCGAAAGCCGGCCGATCGCCACGACAATGGTCATGGTCAGGCTCTTGTCAAAATTGTTGAGAGACAAGGACGTCGGCAAGCTGATCGTGCCGATTGTCCCCGACGAGGCGCGAACGTTCGGTATGGAAGCGCTGTTCAGGCAGGCGGGCATCTATGCTCCGATGGGTCAGTTGTACGAGCCTGTGGATAAGGAGAGCCTGCTCTATTACAACGAGGAGAAAGACGGAGCCATACTCG
>JARRQQ010000166.1:0-12124 GCA_037381725.1 Sedimentisphaerales bacterium | reverse complement strand
ACGTCGGTATGTCCGATCTGTCGGTCCTGCGTTTCGCCCGCAAGAGTTGGTACGCCGTGGCCTCGGCCGCGGGCATGTACGTCGGGCATTTCATGGCTTGGATCAGCGCTTCGATCCTCTTCGCCTTCCAACTGCACCAGGCGGGCCTGACCAACGAGACCGCAATCGCCCAGGCCGCCGAAGCAGGCACCCTGCCCGCGCCGCTGCCCGGACCTCTGGCCTATGGCGCCGCGGGACTGGCGGGGCTGTTGTGTGTCATCATCGCGGGCTGGACGACGGCGAATCCCACGATCTACCGGGCGGGCCTGGCCTTCCAGGCGCTGTCGCCGAAATCGTCCCGCTTCAAGGTGACGCTGATTACCGGCGCGGTCGCCACGTTTGCGGGCATGTTCCCGGCTATCGCGATGAAGCTGCTCGACTTCGTTGCCCTCTACGGCCTGGTCCTGATGCCGATGGGCGCGGTGATCTTCGTGGACTTCTGGCTGATGCCCAAGCTGGGCTTGAGAAGCTCCTACGCTGAGCTTAGCGGCCACAGTCTCAACTGGGCCGCCGGCGCCGCCTGGCTGCTGACGCTGGCCATTTGCCTGATTGCCGTCTTTACGATAGGCCGATGGTCCTTGTGGTTTGTCTCACTGCCCGGCTGGTTCGTCGCAGCTATCTTGTACATTGTCTTGAGTAAAATCTATCAGAAGAGTGTCAGTCCCGTAGCGGCTGAGTAGAAGGAGAAATAATGAAGACGCGTCCCGTCCTACAAATCGTTTCACTGCTGGCGCTGGTCGGTTTGACCTTGCCTTCAATCCTCTTCCTTGCGGGTTTTCGCCTGGACTTGGATATGGTCAAGTGGCTCATGCTAATCGCTACCATCGTCTGGTTCGTCGCCG
Organism: Sedimentisphaerales bacterium; assembly: GCA_037381725.1. Lineage (GTDB taxonomy): Bacteria > Planctomycetota > Phycisphaerae > Sedimentisphaerales > Anaerobacaceae > JAFGTG01. The sequence goes on along the minus strand of JARRQQ010000166.1, from coordinate 11,243 downwards.
CCATTCCATGGATGTGGAAAGACGATGGCGCCGACCAGCAAAACGCCGCTTAGCTTGAAAACAACAACGAAAGGAACGGATCATGCCCGAAGCTGACTCCACGAAAGGAGAAAAGAAGTATTATGAAGACGTTCCCATGAAGACCGAAGGCTTCTTCCTCAAAGGAGCCGGCTCGCTCGATTGGGGCATGAAGAACCGGCTTTCGAGGATCTTCAATCCCGAGACGGGTCGAACCGTTATGTTCGCGATTGACCACGGCTACTTCCAGGGGCCGACGACGGGGCTGGAGAGAATCGACCTGACGATTGTGCCGCTTATGTATTACGCCGACGCGATCATGCTGACCCGTGGCATTCTACGGACCTCAGTCCCGCCCTCGCTGACCAAGCCTGTCGTGATGCGGTGCAGCGGCGGCCCGAGCATACTCAAGGAGCTGTCGAATGAGGAATTGGCCGTGGACATCGAGGATGCCATTCGGATGAACGTCGCGGCGATTACGTTACAAGTCTTCATTGGCGGCGAATTCGAGACACGCTCGGTGCATAATATGACCCGGCTGGTGGATATGGGATTGCGCTACGGAATTCCGACGATGGCCGTGACGGCGGTAGGCAAGGATATGGTCCGGGATGCACGGTACTTCCGTCTGGCCTGCCGAATCTGCGCCGAACTTGGGGCCCAGATTATTAAGACGTACTACGTCCCGGATGGATTCGAGACGATAACCGCCTCTTGCCCGGTTCCGATTGTGATGGCCGGCGGCAAGAAGATCCCCGTGCTCGATGCCCTGACGATGGCGTACAACGCCGTACAAGAGGGCGCATCAGGCGTGGACATGGGACGGAACATCTTCCAGTCTGAGGCACCGAAAGCCATGATGCAGGTGATTCGTGAAGTCGTTCACAAAGATATGAAACCGGCCGATGCTTACAATCTGTACAAAACGCTCAAGGACGAAGAGCAGACAAACCGCGGGACCTAAGATGCCAGGTTCATAATAGATACCTTAGAAGAGACTTCAAACCGTCGGAGAGCGAACTACGCCTAGAGGAGACTGCGACGGTATCTGAGATGACGATGAAGAACAATGCAGCAGACAAAGGAAACTGCAAACCATTGGCTCAAGTATCGCCGATAGTTCGCGGGCTTCTGGCGGAGCCGACAGGGAACCCGGATATTCCTTATAAGCCGGTTATTCTAAGATCCCTGACAAGTGAAAAGGCTATTGAGTTCGCCGGTTCTGCAGAAAATGCCGAAGCCCGGGATTATCCGGCGCCTTTGGTCCAAGGTCGCAAACCGCCGCTTTTTTTGGATGTCAGGGAAGAACCCAGCGAACAACTCAAAGACGCCGTTTCCGAGTATTCGGCACGACACAACGCAAAGCCGGAAATCCTGTGTTTTCGCGACTTGGGAATACTGTATGTCGATCAAACTGAGCAGGGTTCCGATTTACCTCTCATGAACAAAGTGACCCTGGTGACCGGTGCCGCCGGGGCGATCGGTTATGGGATTTGCTGTGGATTGCTGGAGACGGGCTGCCACCTGGTTGCCACCGACCTGCCGGGCGAGAAACTTGACCGTTTTGCCGCCGACTTGAAACAGATAGCCGGCGAGCGTGTCATAGGAATCCCGTTGGATGTCACCGATGAAGACTCTATCGCCCGAGGTTTTGAAGAGGTCATCCTCGCCTGGGGCGGGATTGATATTGTGGTTGTGAACGCGGGTATTCCTCTTGTTAGATTCCTAAAGGATATCGACCTTGATGCCTTCCGCAAGCTCGAAAAGGTCAATGTGGAAGGCACGCTCTTGACGCTGCGTGAAATCGCCCACCATTTTATCCTGCAAGGCACGGGCGGCGACGTCATTATCGTCTCCACGAAGAACGTTCCCAGCCCGGGCGCGGGCTTCGGGGCCTACAGCGCGACCAAGGCGGCGTGCCACCAGTTGGGACGTATTGCCAGCATCGAACTGGCACAATACGGAGTTCGCGTGAACATGGTGGCACCGGACGGCGTCTTCTCCGAGGGCAAGTACAGGTCGGGGCTCTGGGCCGAAGTGGGGCCGGACCGCATGAAGGCACGCGGACTGGACGAACAAGGCTTGCAGGAATACTACCAAAACAGAAATCTACTGAAGGCCAGGATCACCGGCCGGCACGTGGCCAATGCCGTGCTGTTCTTTGCCACTCGCCAGACACCGACAACAGGCGTGACGATTCCCGTGGACGGCGGTCTGCCGGATGCCACACCGAGATAATTAAGGAACACACCGAATGGACAGGGCGCTTGCAGAGTTGATAAGAATATCGAATGAGACGGGAGTCGATCCCTCGCTCGTTCAAGGAGGCGGGGGCAACACGTCTGTAAAGACCGGCGACGGTCAGTACATGTACATCAAAGCCAGCGGAACCGCTTTGAAGGATATGAATGCGAAGAAAGGCTGGCGCCGGCTCCGGCTCGATTTGGCCCGCTCGGTTGTGCAAGATGACTCCTTGGCGAAAATGGAGCCGCAGCAGAGGGAGCCGGAGGTGGTGAAGCGGCTTTTGCTCGCGTGCGACGATGAGATCAAAACCGACGCCCGGCCATCGGTGGAGGCGCATTTGCACGCGTGGCTGGACAAATGTGTAATTCACCTGCATCCAAGTGCGGTGGGTGCCTACCACAATGCCAGGAACGGACGGGCCAAGCTCGAAAAGCTGTTCAAGGATGAACCGCTGCCGCCGCTCTGGGTACCTTATACCGACCCCGGTTTCATGCTGGCCAAGAGAATCTCTCGGTTGGTAACCCGCTATCAGAAACAACTCGGCAAAGGCCCCGCGATTCTTTTTCTTCACAAGCATGGCCTCTTTATCACGGCCAAGACCGCCGATGGCGCCTTGAGGCTTGTCCGTCGAGTTATCAACCGTTGCAACGGTCCACTAAAGCAGCCGAAAGCCGGCATCGCCAAGCCTGTCAGCCCGGAAAAAGTCAGCGATGTGAAACTCTGCATCGAACAGGCTTGGTCGCAGGCTATCGGCGAAACCACTATGACATGGTACTACTACAACGATCCTGTCGCCGATTTCATGCGTCAGAGCGATGCGAAGAAGATGCTCTCAGGATCCTTGACGCCGGACGAATTGGTCTATGCCAACGGGCCCGCCATGTGGGTCGAAATGACGCGCTCAGATAAGTTGACCGCGAGTATTGCCGCACGCCTGAGAAGCCAGATCAAACGGGGGCAGAAACCTTCGGCGGCGTTTCTGGTTAAAGACGTAGGGCTGTTCGTGGTGGGGACGGAAAAGATCGCGCCGACCATCCGTGACATCGTCCTTTATTCTATCTTCATCCGGACGAACGCCCTTCGGATGGGTGGCATTCTCACTTTGAACAAGCGTCAAGAGAGCTTCATCAACAACTGGGAATCCGAAGCCTTCCGCAGGAAACTGGTCAGCAAAAAGCAGTGAAGCCGCCTCGCCCGGTCACTTTTTTCGTGTTGGCGTGCCTTTCCATCGCCAGATCGTGGACCAGATTCGCTACGGCATCGCTTCGGACCGGCTCATGCCAGGCGAGCAGTTGCCCACGGTTCGGGAATTGGCCGTGAACCTGCAGGTGAATCCCAACACGGTTCGCAAGGCCTATTCGGAACTGGAAATTCTTGGAATACTGGACACGCAGCAAGGAACCGGCACCTTCGTTAGTGACCAGCAAGTCAAGATCGGCGAAGCAGAAAAAGAGCGTATGCTGCGGCAAATCTGCGACGAGCTTGTCGCACGCGGTCATCAATACGGTTTTACTCTAAGAGAAATCGTTACCGAAATGCAAAGGAGACTCGAAAATGGCTGAGAAAAGCAAATCCAAGATCACGCTTCCGAGCCTGGCCCGTGAGTACAAGGCCACAGCTCAGTTGCAGGCCGAAGCCGCATCGCTGAATTGGGTCGCCACCCTGGTCACGGTCGTCGTCGTGGTGGCCGGCGTCATCCTGAGCAGGCTCGTCGAAGGCACCTGGGAACGAATGAATGTCCCCATCGTTGTGGTCACCGCGCTCGTTGCCGCGATCTGCTTCTTCGGCATCAAGATCGCCAACCAATGGGAACGCGCCGTCGTGCTCCGGCTGGGCAAGTTCCGCTGCCTCAAGGGACCGGGGCCCTTCTTCATCATCCCGATCATCGAAACGATCGTTCGTTCCGTCGATATGCGGATTCGCTCGACCGACTTTAGCTCCGAGTCCACCCTCACCAAAGACACCGTACCTGTCAATGTTGACGCCATTTGTTTCTGGATGGTCTGGGACGCCAAGAAGGCTATATTGGAGGTGGAAAACTTCTATCTGGCCATCATCCTGTCGGCTCAGACGGCGTTGAGGGACATTATCGGGACGCACGAGTTGGCTAATATGCTGACGCATCGCGGCGAACTCGGAAACAAATTGCGGGAAGTCCTGGACGAAAAGACCAACCCGTGGGGCATTACCGTGCAGTCCGTGGAGATACGCGACATCATCATACCGAAGGACCTGGAGAACGCCATGTCCAAGCAGGCCCAGGCCGAGCGCGAGCGCCAGGCCAGAATCATCCTGAGCACCGCCGAGACGGAAATCGCCGCGAAATTTGCGCAGGCGGCCAAGGAGTACGAGCGCAACCCCGGCGCGATGCACCTTCGCGGGATGAACATGCTCTTCGAGGGCCTCAAGGAGAAAGGCTCGATGGTCATCGTCCCCAGTTCCGCACTGGAAACGATGAACCTCGGCGCCATGGGCGGAATAGCCGCACTGAGCCAGGTCAAGAGTGATAAAGACAATCGCGAAAACGAAAACGCTTGAAATCCGAACGCGGCTTGAACATTTGAAGCATTGCAGGAGAGAACATAATGATCCAGTCAACGACACCCAGCATCGAAGGCAGACGAATCCGGGAGTACCACGGCGTTGTTACGGGCGAAGCCATCCTCGGCGCCAATCTGTTCAAGGACTTCTTCGCCAACATTCGTGACATTGTGGGCGGCCGGTCCGCCGCGTATGAAAAGGAGCTCCGGAAAGCCCGCGTGGTTGCATTCCAAGAGATGGAAGAGCAAGCCGCTCAGCTCGGTGCCAATGCGATTGTCGGCATCGACCTCGACTACGAAACCGTAGGCGGCCAAGCGTCCATGCTGATGGTCACTGCAAGCGGCACAGCCGTGACCATCGAATAGCCGAAAAAGAAAAGGTGACGAGCATTCTCGCTACAGCTTGTACGCTAAAACAAGAATGACCCTCACGCGCCGACAGGTTATCCCATCCAGAAGCCTTTGCGGTGAGATACGCCCAAGACCTTGCGGCAGTGGGGGCAAAAATAGACGTAGCGCTTGCCCAGAAATCCCCTGAGCAATTGCATCCAAAGCGTCGTCAGCTCGGTGGAACAGTGCGGACAGACCGGCTGAATGTCCTCTTTGCTTTCCAAATAGGCCATCGTGACTTTCCTCTCCTTGTCGGTCGGACTGATTTATCTACGGGCTGGTCAGTGCCGCCAGGGCCTGAGCCGCTTCGTCGCATAGGGCATTTGTGGTGTCGGGGGATTTGGTTTCGGCGATCAGCCGGACAATAGGCTCGGTGTTGCTGGGATGAAGGAGCAGCCATTTATCGTCCCAAGTGAAGCGTACCCCGGCCGATTCGTCGAGCCTGGCGTCGGCGAAACGGCTCTTGAAGATTCCGACCGCTTCCCGCAGCTTGGCTCGGTCGAGCGTTAGTTTGCGTTTCTGAATATAGTAGCGAGGCAATTCATCGACGAGCCGGTTCAGCTTCATCTCGCGTGCCGCCATCGCGTCCAGGATAGTCGCCATCCCGACGAAACTGTCCCGCACATACACGACGCGAGGATCGATCACGCCGCCATTGCCTTCGCCTCCCAGCACGGCATTGTGGGCGAGCATCGCGTCTACAACATTCGCTTCTCCTACGCGGGCGCGGACCAACGGCACGCCGAATCGCTGTGCCACGTCCTCGCTCATCCGGCTGGTCGCTGCGTTGGTCACCACTGGGCCGGGACGGCGACGCAAAACATGATCGACGCACAGAACGAGCGTATACTCCTCACCGACGTAGCGGCCCGTTTCGTCCGCCACGGCCAGTCGATCTCCGTCCGGGTCCGGGAAGAATCCGACGTTCGCCCCGGCAGCGCTCACTCGGCTGCACTCATCCCTGAGGTTTTCTTCCGTCGGCTCGAGCCGATGGGAGAAGCGGCCGTCCGGTTCGGCGCCGACGTGGACGAGATCGCAACCTAACTGATCGAGAAGGTACCGCCCGAGCAGCGCACTCGAGGAGTGATTCGAATCGAGGAAAACCTTAAACCGCTTGCTTCGGATTCTCTCAACATCTACCGTCGCCAGGACCAGGGCCGCGTGCTCGCTGACGGTGTCCTCGCACGGCACGACCTCACCGACCCGGTCATGCGGAACCCACGCGGCCGCACTATTGTGGTATCGCTCCGTTACCGGCTCGCCCGCCGCGGCGTTGAGAATTCTACCCTCGGCACTGAAGAGCTTCAGGCCGTTGTAAGGCGGCGGATTATGGCTGGCGGATATCTGAATGCCCCCCGCGGCACCATGCTGCCGGACCAGCACACCGGTAGTCGGCGTCGCGGCTACGTCGGCATTGATGACCGTGCGACCGGTCGCGCACAGGCCGCTGAACAAAGTGTTCGCCAGCATCCGTCCCGTGGTGCGTCCGTCGCGCGTGATTACGATGGGACCCTCCGGCAAGGTGCTCGCGAAGGCGCACGCATAACGGATAGCCACTTCGGGCGTAAGCGTCTGCCCGACGATGCCGCGCAGCCCGGAAACGCTGATAATCAGTTCGCTCATGCTTTCATTCCCCAAGGCAATCGCGGACGCTCATCGAGAACACGGCCCGGCCCTCACACGGGTTTGCCGAGATGGCCCGCAATTTCGGATACCTTTTCGTCGAGCAACGTCTTGGTCTTGGCCTCAACGTTGAGCCGCAACAGAGGCTCGGTATTGCTCGGCCGACAATTCAGCCACCAGTCTTCGTACGAAATTGTCACACCGTCCAGGTGGTCGATCTGTCCGTCGCCGTACTTGCGTGCAAGCTCCTCCATCCTGCCGGCTTTGTCTTCCACCTCGAAATTCATCTCGCCGCTCTGACAATACCGGCGCAACGGTTTGATAAGCTCGCTGATTGGAACGTCCGCGCCGCTGACGATGTTCAATATGTGGACGAGGGTAATGACTCCCGAATCGGCGTAGAAGTTGTCGCGATAGTAGAAATGCCCGGACAGCTCTCCACCGAAAACAGCGTTGGAATCGCGCAGTGTCTTTTTCATAAAAGCATGTCCGACTCTTTCCTTGAGGGGCGTGCCTCCAAGCCTGGTGATTTCTTCGGCGACGACTCGGCTGCTTCGCAGATCGTAGACGATGGTCGATCCCGGCACCTTTTCCAGAAAATACGCCGCCATCAGAGCCGTCATCAGATCGCACGCAACGGTTTGAGCTTTCTCGTCGACCATCATCAACCGGTCCGCGTCACCGTCGAAGCAAAAGCCGAAATCACACCTTTGGCTCTTCACGGCCGCTTTGACCTGAGCCAAGTTTTCTTCAACCAGCGGGTTTGGCTCATGGTTGAACGTGCCCGTATGCTCGAAGTTTAACTCGATGACCTCTGCGGGCAGGTCGCCGAAAATCTCCGGCACCACTTTGCCCGCCATTCCGTTCGAGGCGTCGATGGCAATCCTCAGCTTCCTTATGTCTGGCCGGAGGAAGCTTAGCACGTGGCTCCTGTACTCGGGCGTCAGGTCACGCCGCTCCACCGAGCCGGTGGGTTCGGTTTTGGTATCCGGCAGCGTGGTTGCAATCTTTGCTATCCCTTTCAGGCCGGTATCACCACCGATGGGCCTGGCGTTCAGGCCGGAGACCTTGAAGCCGTTATACTGAGCGGGGTTGTGCGACGCGGTGACCTGAACCCCACCGCATGCCCCAAGATGATTGATGGCAAAGTACATCTGGGGCGTATCGATCATGCCGATATCGATCACGTCAGCCCCGGCGGCCGTCATGCCTTCGATCAAGGCCCCGGCTATCGGCTCGCTGTGTGTTCTCATGTCATGACCGATGCACAACGCTTGTGAATCACCTTGTCCCTGGTTGCCCTCGCGAGGCTGCGATCTCAAGAACTGAGCCGCGGCGCAACCGATTTTCCATGCATCTTCCTCATTGATCTGGTCGGGATAAATGCCTCTGATGTCATACGCTTTGAAAATGGATGGGTCCATCTGCTTAGACTCCTACTACTGATAATGCGGGTAAATCCCTTTCCTGCCCACGCGGACTTTCATTAGCTGTTTTTGGGCCTTTATAGCCGCCCGGCACAAAGAGTCAACAGAAAATATCCGTTCGGAAGGATAGTCTTAAGGGGCGATTGAAATCAAGTAGAGGCCGCCAAGCAAAACGAGGACGCCACAGATTCTTCGGAGGATGATGGTTCCTTTGGATTTTTCGTTCCAATTCATGTACCGCTGAACCAGTTCCGTACACGTCCCGGCCCCGACGATCACGGAGCAATGGCCGAGGCCGTAAGCGACGAGCAGCAGGATGCCGTAGACCATGCCCGTCGAGGCGGCTTTGAATGTGACCGCGAGCATCGGGGCCATAAATGCGAAGGTGCATGGACCTATCGCGACACCAAAAATCAAGCCGAGAATGAAAGCCGCGAGCGCACCCTTGCGCTTGATCCCGACCTGGCTCGGGCCGGAGAACGGCATCGGGATCACGTCCAGAAGATGCAGGCCGACGACGAAAAAAATGACGGCCACGAAATAATTGCCGTATCGGCCGACGTCACCTATCATTCTGCCCGCAGCGGCGGTTACGACCCCGATGGCGCCGATGGTGATCAAGATTCCAGCCGCAAATAGCAACGACGCGACAAAGGCATATTTGGTTGACATTTTTCCCTGCCGGCCGATGAACCCTACGATCAGCGGAATGCTCGCCAAGTGACACGGGCTGAGCAGTACGCTCAGGACACCCCATATAAAGGCCGCCGCAACGGCGAGCCAGGCCGTCCCCTGCACGGCATCGGTCAACGTGGTGAACAACTTCTCCATAATCTATTCGACGCCTATCTCTGAGAGCCGCTTCTCGATTTCGTTTCTTGGCAGGAAACCCACGTGGCGATACACTTCCCTTCCGCTTTTGTCGAAAAATACCTGCACGGGGATGGATTGGACGCCATAGCGATCAGCTAAAATAGGCTCGGCCTGAACGTGGACGAAAAGCACGTTCAGCTTGCCCTCGTGTTTCTTCTTGAGCGTATCGAGAATGGGCGCCATCATTTGACAGGGTATGCAGTCGGTGGAGCCAAAGTCAACCAGCGAGGGCCTTCCGCTGGCACGAGCCTTGTCAACGGGATTATCTCTCACAAGCGACGCCTGAACCGCCAGCCATGGGGCGGAGACCGTTACTTGCATCTTCCGGCCGATAGCCCGGATATGCTTGGTGATGAATTCTTGCTGTTTTTGCTGGAGTAGAAACTGCTCGATCTGGGGCCTGATTCGTGCTAACGGAGTATTTCCGAGCATGTCTGTATTGTCGTTGTAGAAATTCTGAATTTCAGCATCAGTGACCTTCACCGTTTTGAGCAACGATCCCAGGTATTCGCCGATCATCGCGTCTTCGTTTTCCTCCGAGATGCTCTTGCCGCTTTCGGCCGCTTTGTTTCTTACCTCCGCCTGGAGCAACTTCGACCGTGTCATTTGTTGGAGAACGAAGAAGGCGTTTTTTCTGAGCTGTGGTCGAATCTCTTTCGGAGCCTTGTCGATCTCCTCATTGACCTCGCTTTCCCGAATAGTGAACGTCGCCGCCTTGAGGAGAGTCCCTTTTGGAAGTTGTGAAACTCTCGCCTCGGTCAAGGCTCCCATCGTCAAGCCCGGGTACAGGTTGTTAACCACCTGCGGCTTTGGCGACGACTCCGGCGGATTGGCGGCATCTCCTTGTCGGGCTCCGAAGAGGGCCGCTGATGCCATGAGGAAGACAGACGTCACTGCAAAAACACAGAGATGACCCATTTTGACATTGCTCATTCTTTGCTCCACATTTAGATGATAACGACCCGGACAATCCTACTTCGGAACGCACTCACCGATCTTGCATGCTCTTTGAATTTGCTCGGGCGACAGCTTCATCTTCGCGGCCAGGGCCTCGCCAATGTTGATGAGCTTGCCCGTTTCGTAGGGATTCTGCGCGACCCATTTCCGCAGGTTCTCCACGTTGACAAAGAAACCCTGGTGAAAGCACCCTGCCGAGCCCCAGGTGCCGTCAGGCTTTTGACGTTGACCAAACCACGCGACGGCCGTTTTCGGCTCCAACGAGGAGATTTTCCGGCCGAGCGTCTTGACGACGATTTCGTCGCCGTTCAGGCGGTCCCGCTCGTGGACCTCGACGTCCTTGCCTGTTCGGGCCGCCACGCCGAGGGCGCAATGAGAGCAACAACCCCAGGTTCGCAGGCCGCCTTCGACAATCACTTCGGCGGCATCCTGAGGGTAACAGGCCCGGTCACAAAAGCCGCAGCGCGTGGCGAGTTCTTTGTCTCGCAAAACTTGCCAACTGATGATTGTGCCGCCGGAAGCAGCCTGGCCGGCCTCCAGCTTCCCGGCCAAAGCTCTGATCGTCGGTCGGCCCGTCTGACTATCGACGCCGTAAAGATACGTCGCCTCCGTGGCGGGAATCGGTTCGCCGGTGTCCCAGTCGGTCACCGAAACCTTCTTGTCGAAGTCGGCCTTGTCTTCCGTCAGGCATGAATACATGATGAAATAGCAATGAGGGCTGCACAGTCTGACCGGTCCCTTGTCCGTCCGAACCGTCACCGCGGTCTTGACGTTGACGTCTTTCTCACACATGTAGCACACGGCGTCCTTGGGTCGGGTGTCGGCTTGAGCCGGAGTGAGCCTCTCGAACACAGGCGTTTGGGAGGCCGAATCCGCCAAGGCTACGTCGAATTCTTTCCACTTGGCAAGGATGTCCTCTTTGGAAAAGAAGCCCTCGTGCCGGAACAATTCCTTGCCCGAAGCGTTGTAGAAGATCTGCGTTGGGATAACCTGGATGCCGTACATCGCCGACAGGCCGGTGAACTTGCGAACGTCCAGGAAGCTCACCTGGAGCTTCCCTGCAAATTCGGCCTTTAACTCGTCGAGGATGGGAGCCATCATCTTGCACGGGATGCATTGATCGGACCCGAGATCGACCAGCGCCGGCACGCCCTTTCCGAGGAGTTGCTCC
>JARRQQ010000165.1:0-10311 GCA_037381725.1 Sedimentisphaerales bacterium | reverse complement strand
CTCCGGTGTACCCATCAGTTGACCGTTTCCGGTATGTAACGTGCGGTCAGTTAGAGGTTGGCCCACGGCTTTAGCCACACCAAAATCAATAATCTTAGCCAGCGGATGACCATCTTGGGTGCGAACCAAGATATTAGTCGGTTTGAGATCACGGTGGATGAGTCCCTTCTGGTGTGCATGCTGCACAGCATCACACACCTGCACAAACAACTGGAGGCGCTCTTCGATTGTCAACCGATTACAATCACAGTAATCGGTGATAGGCACACCGTCGACGTATTCCATCACGAAGTAGGGACGAGCAGTGCTTGTGGCGCCAGCATCAAAAATCTTTGTGATATTCGGGTGGTCTAGAAGTGCCAGAGCTTGCCGCTCCGCCTCAAAACGTGCCAGAACCTGTTTTGAGTCCATTCCAGGCTTGATGACCTTAAGGGCCACTCGACGGCGAATGGGTTGCTGTTGGTCTGCCAGATACACGATGCCGTATCCTCCTTCGCCGAGAATCACGCTGATGGTATACGGCCCGATCTGAGTAGGTGGCTTTTCAACAAAGACATCGTCAGAAGCGCTTGCATCATCATCGGACGCCGAGAAATAAAGATCCTCATCTTCTGATTGATTGTGTGTGTCCACCATTTTCTCAAAGATGATAGAAGTACTTACAGCCACGATCCGTAAGAAGATATAAACATATTATACACTCGCCGGACAGTTAGATCAACAAACGCCACTTTATGATACGGAACGCAGTTAGACCCTCTTTGCGCCCGTTTTAACGCTTGTGCTCCCCAAAGTGGAATTAGCCTTGATTATTGAAGGGAAACTTTTTCCCCTTCCTGTTCTATTGCCCGGCAGTGTTCGTGTGCTTTCGAAAATAACTGCCGAAGTACCAATGATACCCATTCCTTCTCGGCTAATGCCTGAAACGCAGATATCAAATGCCCGTAAGAATGTTCACTTAGTTTCTTGTCATGGAACAACAAAGCGTGAGCGATGGCCGCATAGTAGACAGATAACAGCACGTCCGTCTGACCTTCAGACTTGACCGACATGCCGGATTGTTTGGCATATTCCTTGATTCTCTCAATAATAGAAACCTGTGTCGTTGGATCCGCTAACAGGTCCGCCATGGGAGCGCCTCTGAAGGAGCCGGTTGTCTCCAAAAAGCCTTTCACAGGAGCGGGTATGAAATTGGCCAGAGACTCTTCCTGAGGCAGAGGACATTTCAAAAAGTCATAAAGAAGATCGGATCTTTGATCGGTGCCCTCACTAACAGAATCCGGAACTTCCATTGCCAGGCGTAACAAGCGAGCCTTCTGTGGGGTTGTCAAGTCAAAATCGCCAGGTTCTCCATCTGTGTGCTGCAGCTTATCCACGACGGTCAGCAATTGTTATTCGGTTCGTGTATACTGGACCTTGCCATTCTTCAGTACTATATACAATGTTTCAGATGAAATCTCGCCGTGTTCTATTGAAAAATACTGATGAAACTACTGATTTCTGCATCAACATCATCATCAGAGTCGACAAGGGATCGCAAATGCTCCCGAAGAATTGTTCGAAAACGTCTCTTGATGTTCTCGATCATATGGTAAGCGTGGGCCGCATTTGCTATGTCGTATTTCTGACATGTATCTTTCATTCGAGGCTTCCGGTGATCACTGCACGGCTCGAGTAACCACTGATGAAATAATTGCCAGTGGGCAGTCTTACCCCTCTTTTGACATTCCAGTTTCAGATCCTCAAGAACAGTTTGCAGCAACTCATTCGCCCACGCACGGTCAAAAGCGACTTCGCAATTCGCCGACCTTCCGGAATACTCCATTGCCTTATCGAGTTCCACTAAAGACTTATCCCCTTTTACTGTGTTGATAGTGTAGTTCCGGATGGCGGTCAGCAAAAATGTCCGCAGTTTCCCCTTTGTTTTGTCTGCCTGCCGGATTAATTCCCGGTCGATCACTCTCTCCGTCAGAAAACCTTGGACGAGATCCTTCGCCTGCTCATTGCCAAAGCCCATACTTCGCAAATAACAATACAGGGGCTTCCAATACCTGGCGCAAAGCTTATCGAGGACGATCTTCTTCTGGGATGCGTCGAGAAGTTGCGTCCACGCCGTGGGTGGAAAGCGCTTTTCCGCCCCTCCCATTGATGTATCGAATGACCGTTTCGCCATTCAGTAATCCATCCGACTTCGTGTCTGATTTCGAGGGACAACATAGATCGGTCAGTTTTGTATGAGTCCTTTGCCGATCCATAGTCTCCTAAGAGGAAACCTCACATGAAAATCGTACCAAAAATGAGTGTATCTGACAATTTTTTTCTGTCCTGGCAGCGAGATTCCAGCAGTTGAGTTGTGTATAGTAATAGATGGGGTCACCGGTGAATGGCACAGAGTATATGACGTGAAGATATTAACAGTTCCCTGCTAGTACAGAGACAGGCTTTGAAAGGGTAGTAAGATGAAAAAGACGATTTCACTTGTATTGGTTTTGGCCTTAGGCTCGGCTTCCGTAAGTCTGGCAATAGATTTGCTGGGAACATTCTTGCAACAGTGGAAGAATATGATCCAACAACAAACACATGGACGAATAAAGCCAACATGCCGACCGCAAGACACGGTTTCTCCACCAATGTAGTTAACGGGAAGATTTATGCAATCGGTGGCTGGGTAATGGGAATAGGGGCTAGTTCGATAGTTGAAGAATATGATCCTTACACGGATACATGGGTGAATAAAGCTAGTATGCCGACTGCAAGATGCTATTTTTCAGCCAGCACTGTAAATGGCAAGATTTATGTGGTTGGCGGCTGGTCGTCATCAGCCAATACCACACTTGCAACAGTGGAAGAATATGATCCAGCGACAGACACATGGGCGGAGAGATCGAGTATGCCAACAGCAAGGTGCCTTTTCTCAGCCAGCGTAGTCAATGGGAAGATTTACGCAATCGGTGGCGCGATATACCCACTGGGCGGACCACTTTCGACAGTGGAGGAGTATGAGCCGGGGACGGATAGATGGACCAAAAAAGCGGACATGCCAACGAAAAGGAGAGAAGTATCCACGAGCGCGGTTACTGAGGAGATTTATGCGATTGGCGGTGCGATAGCTTACAGGGGAACGGTTCTTTCGACAGTGGAACAATACGATCCAGTAACGGACACATGGACGGAGAAAGCCGATATGCCGACAGCAAGAGGCTATTTCTCGACCAGCGTAGTGAATGAGAAAATTTATGCGATCGGAGGTAGTGGAAACGCAGGAGAAGCGCTTTCGACGGTGGAGGAGTATGATTCTGGCCTGTTACTACCTGACTTCAATGGCGATGGAGTCGTAGATATCACTGACCTTGTTATACTCATTGAATATTGGGGCACTGACGAGCCACTCTGTGATATTGCTCCTCCACCGTTTGGGGATGGGATCGTTGATGTATTGGATCTTGAACTCTTTATGAGCTATTGGGAGCAGAGAGATATACCCGATAATCAAGACACAATAAGCAACTTGGTTTGGTAAAATAATTTCGAAGCAGATGTTCTCTGAACCATTACCTGATTTGGACTCTGTATATGGAGGTTTGTATTTTGGCGTTAGCAACTCTCTTACCCCAGGCACCTTTTTCTCCGGCCTGATAGACGACGTTCGCATCTATAACCGAGCGGTGCATCCGTAGTCGGAAAATTTTATAGCAAATAGACTTAAGGGACCGGCAGCTTGTGGGACTGCCGGCTCCTTTTATACGCGGATGTCACTCTCGTTTTTTAGCGCTGTGCATTGAAGACGAGGGCGATACAAAAATATTTGTCTTGACCAAAAAAACTAACATGTTTTAGGACTCGATTTCAGAAAATTGGGGTTTGTAGTGTCAAAACGGAGACATTGTGTCACCCGAAAATCAAGGTGTATTTGAACTTATGAAGAAGGTGATTTTCAGTGTGTTCAGTTATTCTTTAAAATCCTCACTTTGTACCATTTTTGCTTGTCCCTCTTCGGCTTTTTTCGGCCTATTCCAGGTTTCATATAACTGGATCAGCGGGCCGACGTTTCTGTTGACAACTTCAGCAACTCGTAGACTGCATCGAAGACAGGCTTGGGCTTGCGATTGCGATCGAATAGCAGGGGATAATTGACCCGACGCCAGGGAAAATAGTTGAGCCAACTCTGGCCGTCATGCAGGTTCCAAAATGAAACCCGTTCGATGATGTCGCTGTATTCGTCAAACAGCTCAAATATTTCGCAGTACTGTTCGATTTGCCTTTGTTGAATTCCTGTGGGAAGACCATCTTTATACGGATTGTGTCTGGCCAATTCATCGCGATACTTACCGCCGTCGGCCCACCAGCGACTTCTTGTGACCACATCAATATCCAGTTCAGATACGACGACCTTGATACCCAGTTTTTTTAACTCGTCGAAGGTTGCCCGAAGTTGCGGAATCGAATCGTCGCCTAACTCAAAGTGCCCTTGCATACCGTAGGCATCAACCGGAGCGCCTTTTTGTTTCAACTGAGTTAGCAGTTCGAGGAGTTTCTTGCGCTTGCCCGGCTTGTGGCCGTTGTAGTCGTTATAAATCAACAGAGCCTCTGGATCTTTGGCACGTGCGGCCTTAAATGCCGCGACAATGAAGTCGATGCCAGTGGTGCGCGAGTACACAGAATCACGCAGCAGCCCGTCTTGACTGTCTCCGATCGCTTCGTTAACTACATCCCACATGGTCACGACGTCAGCGTAACGCTCGACAACAGTATTGACGTGAACTTCAATGCGATGCAACAACGTTTCATGAGATACCGGTTTTCCGTTTTCCCGCATCATCCATTCATCTGTGCGGTCATCCTTTGCCCACACTAGGCAGTGGCCGGCGACTTCGAGCTGATTGGAGCGGGCAAAGTCTACAAAGCGGTCGGTCGCCTTGAAGTTCCATTTATCTTCGGCCGGATGGATTGCCTGGGGCTTCATGCAGTTTTCAGGCGTGAGAATTTGGAAGTGCTGTCGGATCAAAGCTGCATCTTCAGGGTTCTGCAGTACAAAGTGGCTGATCCCAACGCCGAGCTTGAAGCGAGCGCCAACAGCCTCTTTCAGTGACCGGAGATCCGGCTGCGAAGGGTGCGAACCACGTTTTCGTGTATCGTCGGCCCACTGAGCCTCCGCCCACCTGATGAAGTGTTCGATATTCGGGCCATCGGTGTGACCGCCGTCGTGCTGGCGCCAGGCAAGGGCGCCATCGAGCAGGTCCACGTTAACACCTGGCATCTTCTCCTTCATGTAGTCATCACTGCGCCCCAGATCACGGGCTCTCAGCAAGCGAAAGACTGGCTGTGCTGCAATCGCCGCCATGAAGCTACCCCGATGGTCGAGCCAGTGTGCATCTCCTCTCTCGGGGATTCCATGGCTGATGAAGGTTAGTCGCGGAGCACAGAGCGCGATCGCCATGTGAGAATCGACCGGCAGGTCTTCGGCGGTGCGACGTCCAAATGACGACTCTTTTGCAGAGTACTTCAGGTAGTTGCCTGCCATCCAATGGTATGCGCCAGAGCCAGCCAAGTTTTCAAGGCTCTCGCCAAAATTGCGTCGATAAAGCGCGGTTCCGCCAGCACCAGACGATGCAATCAAGCCCATGGCAAAACGCTGATCAAAGGCCATTGCGACTAAGGCCGCTTTGCCATAACGCGAAACGCCGGCGATACCGACTCGTTTGGAGTCGACCTCCGGCACGGTTTCCAGATAATCAAGTCCTCGTGAAGCACCCCAGCCCCACGCACGCAAAGTACCCCATTGATCAGGCTTACGCGGTTGGCCGTGATTGGTCAGTCCAATGATGCCGCGAGTCAGGCCAGCACCGGTTGGCTCTGTTTCCGCATCAGCAGCGGGTCCGAAGCGCCGGGGCTGCCATCCACCGGCGTCGTCCTGAACTGTCGATGGATTCAGCGTGGCACAGCCCCAACCGGCCGCAATGAGCTTGTCTCGTTTGGATGGCTGGCGAGGGCCATCGCCACGACGGCCAAAACCACCGAAGTCAAACCTTTCCATATCGAACGGCGTCCAGCCAAAGCTCATAAGAATGGGCACCGGTCCTTCCGTATTTTTGGGTAATGTCAATGACATTGAAATGTTCACTTCGATGGCCGGGCAGGCCGAGTTGTCAACGATGCCGGTAATATTCTTTTGGATAGCTGCCTTACCACCCACCTCGACCTCACGGGCCTCATGAACTTCCCATTTGACGATGGGGACATTCGCAGGAATGCGGCCGTAGACCTCGCTCTCGAGCAACTCGACAATCTCGGGGCGGCGCTCATTCCACCATTGCTCCGGCGTAGAAACTTGTACGCCATTCCGTGTCGTGAGGATTTCCGGCAGTACCGGATACGGGTTGGCTTTCGACTCATCATAGTTGGCGGCATTTGGAGATTCTTCATTATTGCTTCGCCCAGGTCGAAGTTCGGTTATCCCCAACTGATCCAGCATGTTCTGGTGGTCTTGCTGGGTTGTGAAGACTACCGGGACTTTAGATTCGGTAGTTTCAGCGTTGTTCTGTGTTAATGCATTGATTTCGCTAATCAAAGCAAGTCCGAAGACCACTGTAACAGAAAGGATTTGTGTGGACATAGAGTTCTCCAATCGTCATCAGGCTTCGTAGAGGGTGATTGGTCTGATCGCCTTTGTCGGAATCACTCAGTTTTTCAATCCGATCATCATCATAAGGCTAAAACCTATTTGGAGCATTGTGAACATTTTCAATACGAATACAGGTTGCTTAAGAATCCATTCTGTGACTTTGCCTGCAGTTCTCGATTTGAGAAAGGACACTTTTTGAAAATGCTCTGTGGCATATGGCACGCAATTTTCCCATTTCTTTGAGACTACATGAACAGGTGTTGAACAAAGAGGTAGAGATTGTTGGCCCATTCGGTGGCGTCGTGGCCGTTGGAATCTACGTGCCAGATGTGTGGCACGTTGTTTTCCTTGAGGTAGTTGTGAACATGCTGGCTGATACGGATCAGGCCGTCCTTGTTGCCGCAGGCCAGCCACAGGAGCCTCAATTTCACCTTCGCGGTTGCTGGATCAGGTACGAGCTCGGCGGGAGGTTTGGTATTGGGAGCGGATGAGAATCCGCCAATCCAGGCGAAGACGTCGAGGTGACCGAGACCGAAGTTCAGGGACTGGCCTCCACCCATTGACAGGCCCGCCAAAGCTCGATGCTCACGGTCGGTATAAACAGAGTAGTTGGTCTCAATGGCTGGAATCACATCGTTGAGTAAATCGCCTTCGAACGCGGCGAACGCAGGTGCGCTGGCGAATACATTGCCTTCGGCCCGGTCGTTCTTCTGGGCCCGGCCATTGGGCATGACCACGATCATCGGCTTAATCTCACCATCGGCGAGCAGGTTATCGATTATGTTCTCTGGGTGACAAAATCGCTGCCATTCCGTCTCATCGCCACCGATACCGTGAAGAAGATAAAGCACCGAATATTTCTTGTCGGCTGAATAGCCAGGCGGTGTGTAAACGAGCATTTTTCGACGCGTTCCAACCGTCTTTGAGTCATACTCGACCATCGTCACCTCGCCGTGAGGGATATTTTCACACTTGGCATTGAACCCGGCAGGCGGATCCGCGAAGGCCGGTTTATCATCCGGACCAAGCTCAATGGGACCACCGAATCCACCCCGGCCTCGACGTACGCGGGGCGGAGGTGAGTCACCGCGTTCAGAGGCTGATGCTTCACGCGGAGTGGTGGAACTGGAAAAGTCTTCCTTGAACAGCAGTTGAGCGAACTCACGCAGGCTCCGGCGCCAGGACAGGAATTCGTGAGCCGTATCCGGGGAGACGTAGAAGAAACTGTTAATACCGGCTTGTCTCAATGCGTCAGCGTTCTCCTTGGGGTCGCCGCCAAATCTCCGACGGCCCCCTCCGAGTTCGCGGCTGCCGTAACTAACAAAAACCAGCTTAACCTTCTCCTTAAGACCGGGCGTGTTGCTAACATCTTCCAAGGAGATGGACCCGCCGCTGAAGAGGCCTATGTGGGAAAACTTATCGAGATTCTTCAGCGTGATCGACTTGGTTTCCATTCCGCCCATGGACAGACCCGCCATGGCGCGATTGGGCTGATCGGAAAGTGTACGGAAGTTGGCATCAATGTAAGGGATCAGCTCATCTAGGAGAACTGTCTGGAAGGGACCGATATCGAAATTTCTGAGGCCACCGAATCGGATTTCGTTGGTCATGCCGTAGGTCATCACGATGAGGAAGGGTTCAGTCTTCCCCTCGGTGATCAGGTTGTCCATGATCAGATTGGCATGCCCCTGATTGCTCCAGGCGGTTTCATCTTCGCCCCAGCCGTGCTGCAGGTAGAGGACTGGATATCGTTTGGTCAGGTCCTTGTCGTAGTCAGGCGGTGTGTACACAAAGGCCCGACGTGAAGTACCGGTACTCTTGGATGAGAAAAGAATCTGCTGCACCCGGCCGTGTGGAATGTCCTTGAGGGCGTAGAACTCCTGGTCATGAGCGGGAATTTCGATACCGCTTTCCCAGCGAGTAGAACCGTAAAAGTTCAAGGTGCCGGGATCGTTAAATGTCCCTCCATCAACCGTCAGATGGTAGTAGTGGAAGCCTTCGTCCAGCGGCTTCTGGGTGACACCGGTCCAGAAACCGTCCTCGCCCTTGTCGAGGGAGAAGCCGCCACGTTCTCGTCCTCCCAAGCTCACGCGGACGCTTTTGGCCTCGGGGGCCTTGATGCGGAAACGAGCGTATCGTTGTGAGTTGACCTGTGGATACTCCTGACCGGGCTGGTTCAAGGTCGAGGGCTTGAAGTCTTCCGTAATCTTCATCTGGTCTGTCTGAGCTAAACAGATTCCACCTGTTATTACGGCAGCCAATAAAGTAATTGTAAGCCTGTGATTCATTTTGTGATCTCCCAAATTATTCGGTCTTTGTCATATTTGCTCGATGCGTTAACCTAAATCGACACGGCCAGAATACGATCAATCTATATGATACCACTCAGAAGCATCAAATGTGAGACAAAAAAGGTCACGCAAGATCTTTCATCTCGCTGACAGCAAATAAAGCGGATATAATCTTCATGATGGTTTTGGAGACAAATAAATGTTCGCTCAATTGGAGGTTTTTATCGTGATCCATAAACATACAAAACTACTGGGGCTAATCCTGACAATACTCGGTTATGCGGCTGTTGCGGCCGAGCCTGAAATGGTCGGTGCTGATGCTCCCAAGTTACCCTTTACCACGCCGCTTCAGTGGAAGTCCACTGATATCCTGATCAAGCCGATCTCCGACGAATCGCACACGATTGTATCTGTCAAAGATCCAACGGTGGTCTACTGGAACGGTCTGTGGCATATCTACGCTACGGCCTACTCGACGTCCGCCAGAACTTGGTCTATGGTCTACCTGAACTTCAAGGAGTGGTCCGAGGCGCCAATGGCCAAGTTGACCCATATTGATGTCAATCCGAACTTAAAAGGGTATCACTGTGCCCCGCACCTCTTCTATTTCACCCCTCACAATAAGTGGTACATTGTTTTCCAGTCTCAACAACCACAGTATTGCACTACCGACGACATTTCCAAACCGGAAACCTGGACAGCCCCTCATATGCTGTATCTGCCCCTTGTCTGCGCGACCGGTGCCCATCACCGACTGCTTGATGCGGGTCGGCGTGTACTCGGCCACGCTCAGACCGTGCTGCATGGCGGCACAGATAGCTGCCCCCCGGGCCTGCCCAAGCTTGAGGGCGGAGGCGGGGTTCTTCGCCACGAAGACCTGCTCGATGGCCATCACCTCGGGCCGGTGCCGCTCGATCAGCTCGCTGATGCGGGCGAATATCTCACCCAGTCGGGGCGGCAGGGCCTCGCCCTCCAGGCGCAGGATGCCGTGGGCGATATGGATCGAGCGTACGCCATCCGAGTCGATCAGGCCGAATCCGGTGATCCGCGAGCCGGGGTCGATGCCAAGGATGCGCTGCATTCAGCCCACGGCGTCCAGGATCTCGTCCGAGATCTCGGCATTGGTGTAGACCTCCTGCACGTCATCCAGATCCTCCAGCATTTCGACCATGCGCAGCAGCTTTTCGGCGTCGTCCTGCTCCAGCACCGCGTTGGTGGAGGCGGTGTAGGTGATCTCGTCGTTGTCCGGCTGGAAACCCGCCGCGACCAGGGCATCCTTGACCTGGGAGAAATCCTCCGGTGTGGTGATCACATCGACCGATCCGTCGTCATTGGTGACCACGTCCTCCGCCCCGGCCTCCAGCGCGGCCTCCATGATGGCCTCCTCGTCGACGCCGT
>JARRQQ010000164.1:0-8656 GCA_037381725.1 Sedimentisphaerales bacterium | reverse complement strand
GAGGCCAATCATGAAACGTCTATTTATTATGCTATGTGTAGCGGGGGTGCTTGCCGCGGTTCCATTGTGCAACGTGGCGTCAGCGGCCAAAAAGGCACCGGCAAAAGTCGAGATTTGCCACGTTAACTCGGCAAATGATGTTGTCTACATTGAGGGCGGCGCCGCGATCGTCTTCGGTAGAGTGATTGAGGTGTCGGAGAACGCTGTTGACGCACATCTGGCCCACGGCGACAGTCTGGTGTTCATTCCTATGTATGAAGGTGATCGCGAGTTCTTCGAGGAGCTCTTTGGGATCTACCTTCCCAACGCCGACGCGTTCTTCTTAGTCTGGTGACTCGTTCATCGGCTTCCAGAGTTTGCGAACAGAAGCTGTGTCTTGACCATTTTTGATGGAGGCGACGGCGAGTCATTCGCCATAGCCTCCATTCATTTCAGCCTGACCCGTATCTGAGGTATCGGGAGCCGGCCAAAGGCATTGTGCACCCGCTGACAGGGACGAGGCGGGATCTGCCCTTAGTTTTATGGTGGGGCAAGCCGCCACCTTACACGTCTGCATCTGTTCGATCTCAGTTCTGTGGGCATGGCGATGCCACGTGCTTCATTGAAGAATTCCCTTGACGAATGCCACCAAATGTAGTATAATATATATCTAACATACCGAATAGTCGATAGTGAATAGTATTTGGTGTATAGTCGGAGGCTGGGGAAGATCGCTGACGGAGGACGGTGCTTGGGATATCAGGCCATCAGGTTACCAGGATGTGGGCACCAGGGAAACAGGAGACCAGGGATCGAATACTGAATGTCGAATATCGAAAGCTGAGAATCCGCGTAATCAGCGCAATCCGCGGTTAGTGAGAAATTCTTTGTGCCTTCGCGTCTTGGTGGTGAAAAGAGTTCAAGAATGCACAAAAACCATCAAGATTTTACAAAAACTCACATGTTTTTACAAATCCGTGCAAAAAATGAACCAATATTAACCACGAATGAATGCGAATTAGCACGAATATTTCGGTTTAGCTTCGTTCGGCCGGAGTTTATCCTGTCAAAACAAACCCAATTTCAGGTTCACCGCCGAGACCGCCGAGAAAGGAGTATTTCTGGTTCTTATGAAGCAATAAGCAGATATGATATTTGCCTTCTCCGCGGTCTCGGCGGTTAGTGGAAAAACAAAGCCAATCTACCCCATTTGGCTGAATCAGTGTTCATCGGTGTTCATCCGTGGTTAGCTTGAAAAACAAACCCAATTTCAGATGCAGCGCGAGGTTCGTGCTCACGAAACCGAAGATTGCAGATTGCCACGGCCCTGCGGGCCTCGCAATGACGGCGACGGATTCATGGCTCTGTGCCCTGATCGCCTAATTGAAAAAACAAAGCCAATTTGTGTCTTACCGCCGAAAGCGCGGAGGGCGCAGAGGGAAAGGAGTATGTGAGATTCTTATGGAATAATAAGTAAACCTGGTTTTCGTATTCTCCGCGTGCTCCGCGGTCTCGGCGGTAAATGAAAAAACAAAGCCAATTTCCTGAATCCCGTCAGGTCGGGTGGGGTAATTGTGTTGAAACCGCCTTGTCGTTCTGGTAATGTGCGCTAACCCCTAATCGAGCTCTGGTCCTATGTTCCCCTCTTTCAGTACCAAAAGCCTCAAATTCCTTATCTTAAGACTTCTTTCAGCTTCTTCCCGATATTCAGGAGATAATCCAGGTCGCGTTCTTTTTCACCGCCAACAATTAACGGTTCGAGGTATATAAATGCTGTGCCGCGAGACAGAGTAATCGTAACAGGATGAGGCGGCGGAAAATCCTGCAGCGGTGAGCTAATATTCTGAAAGTATTTATCCTCGTCGAGATTCTTGTCCGGGGGGTAACGAGACTGGTACTGTCCTGTTTTGGGATGAAAGGTAAAAAATAAGGAAGCATTCTGCGGGGCATCGAATGATAAGGCGACCCTTGGAAAATGGGTCGTTTGCGGATTGCCGTATTTGTATAGATCGAGTAATTCCGTACATCGGAAGATAAGGATTTCGCCGTATCGGATAATGTCTTTGGCGCCGCTTATTGCTCTTGTGTAATTTGGCTCTTCGATCCTTAGCTTTTCTGTTAGAGTTTTCTCGATTTGGCCATCATCTTTCTTTTGATATTGTAGACCCCTGGCAGAACTGAATTTCTCAAATAATGCACTTTTTTTCCTGTTATAGATAACAAGGTATACCCCCACGGCGGCAAATATGGGGATCAAAATTAGAAAAACTCTCGGATCGTTACTCATCAACATTTAGATGCTCCCTTTCTAATACAAATGTTCTTGATACACACGATACTGCGTATAACATGACCCCATTTTCTAAAGCACTTCTGATCTGACCTATCCTATGGAGCCCCATTTAGACATAGGCTACTGTAAAGGAAGAATCATGAACATTGTTTTTTCGGCGGTCTTTGCGCTCCCTGTGGTTGATGAGAATTGCATGTGAATTATCTTGAATAAGCGAAGTTGTTCTGATAGCTTGCGGCCCTATGAGTACATACAAGAAAAACAAGACAATTACGTCGCCGAAGGGCTTCTTGGTTGCGGGGGTGTATTGCGGCGTCAAAAAATCGGGCAACAACGACCTCGGACTGCTCGTGTGTCCGGGCGGGGCGAAGGCGGCGGCGGTCTTTACCACCAACAAGGTCGTCTCAGCGGCGGTCACGGTCAGCAAGGAACACGTCAAAGGCCCGAGTATCTCAGCCGTCGTGGTCAATTCCGGCAACGCCAATGCCTGCACCGGCCGCAAAGGGGTCGAAAATGCCCTGAAAATGTGCAGAACGACGGCCCGAGCAATCGGCAATCGAAAATCGGCAATTGAAAATCAAAACATCTTGGTTGCGTCTACCGGGATTATTGGCGAGCAGTTGCCTATCGGCAAGATTGTCGCGGGCATTCGCGACGCGGCGGCGAAAGTCTCGGATTCGTCTCAGGCGGGACTGGACTTTGCCACTGCGATTATGACGACCGATACGAAGCCGAAGCAGGCCGTCCGGCGGCTTGTGATCTCCGGCCTGGAGGTGACGATAGCCGGGACGGTCAAGGGAGCGGGCATGATCGCGCCGAACATGGCGACCACGCTGTGTTTCTTGACCACCGATGCTGTGATAGGCAAGCCTCTGCTGGCGAGCGCCTTGAAGGACGCCATCGACGGCTCGCTGAACCGACTGACCGTGGACGGCCATCAGAGCACGAACGATACGGCGATCATTCTCGCTTCCGGCTTTGCGGGCAACCGCCCCATCACGGACCGGACTGTGCAATACAGAGAATTCGCCAAAGTGCTGAGCGAACTGTGCGAGGACCTGGCCCGGCAGATGGCCCTGGACGCCGAGGGCGCGACGCGGATGTTCAAGGTGGTCGTCAACGGAGCGGCGACGAAGGCCGACGCGGCCAGGGCCAGCCGAGCGGTCGCGGATTATCCACTGCTCAAGTGCGCGATCCACGGGGGCGACCCTAACTGGGGCCGGATCATCTGCGCGGTCGGCTCGGTGGGCGTCAAGCTCAATCCGCAGAAGCTCTCCTGCAAGCTGGACCAGTTGACCGTCTTCAGGAACGGCGCCCCAGTCAAGTTCGACCGCAAAAAGGCGAGCAAAATCGTCTCGCAAATCGAGCACACGATCACGGTGGATTTGGGCGTCGGCAAGGCGAACGACTATTGCTACGGATGTGATTTGAGCGCCGAGTACGTGAAGATCAACGCTGACTATCACACGTGATTGGATTCTCGATTTATTATTTACGATTTATGAATTAGGACAACGCGGGATATAAACCTCAATTGTGGATCAAGAATATCAGGTGAGATGGATGGGCAACTCGTACCTCAGGTACGAGTTGCCCATGCTGCACGATTCCGCATGGGCAGGAAACCTGCCCATCCTACCTGTTCTAATCACTTCACCCTATGGCCGGTACAGCCGGATGTCATCAATGTACACTGTACCCGACCCACCGGAGGACGCAATGCCGGACTTGCTGCCAAGGCCAATCGCAATCGTATCGACGTCGCTCAGATTGATGCCCTGATCTGCAAAAGCCTGCAACGGGACGCGCCACCGGGTCCATGCATCAATTGTCGCGGCGGCCGGATCATCGTGGGTCACCACCGCCGGTGAACCGCCGGCGTTCGAGATGGCGACGTACAACGGTTCCGCCGCGTTGCTGGTGATGCCGATATCCTGGTGTGCCCACTGGCCACTTACGTTTCCAGTCGTCGTGACGTTCGAGAACATAGCTTCGCACGTCAAGCCTGCGTCATGACTGGTCAGCGCCAAGCCGATGTAGACGTTCGAGCTCATCGAGATTTGGTGCGGCGTCGCGCTTGCGACCGGCTGCCAGGTCGTTCCGTCGGCCGAGTGGGTCACCGTGAAGTTGCCCCCGTTGTCGCGTTCCAGCTTGACCCAATACGGTGCGGCGATCCCGGTCTGGTTGTTGCTGAAACTGGCGGCATCCGTCACGTCACGCCCTTGAGAGGCCACGCCGTTGCCGGGCGTGACACACGCGAAAGCGTGCTTCGAGCCTGGATCGAGCGTCTCGCGAATCATTACGCCGGCCTTGGCCCAGGCATTCGTGTTCTCGACGCTCACGATCCTCGCGGTGATCGAACCGGCGCCGGCCAGGGTCTTATACGCAAAGTGGAATTCATCGGCCACGTCCCAGATATCCGTACCCGAGGCGGTCATCGTATAAGTGCCTGCGGGACTCTCCGTGAAGCTGCCGACCGAACCCGGAAGTCCGTGGAACCAGAGTGACAATTCTCCGAGACCTTCCTCGGTCCAGTCTCGCGGGGCGGTCAAGGCTAACGTTGCCTCTGAGTTTGTCACGCCGTCGGTGTTGTTGTAGAACAACGGCATGGACTGACGCCCGCCGTGGACCGTCGTTTGCTCAGCATAGGGCGGCAACAGATAGCCGACTTGCGAACCGTTATCTGCGACCCCAAAGCCGTCGATCCAATGCTGCCAGATCGCTTGCCCGGCCGTGTCGTCGTCGGTGTAGCTCTCGAAGTCCTCTACAAGAAGGTAATCCAACACTGTGAAGGTCCAGATTCTGCCCTTGCTGATGGTCGCGTCGGTATTGACCTCGTCGATTCGCCAGTAGTATGGCCCGCCGCCCCACTCGATGCCCTCGGGCGGCATGTAGCTGGTATTACTCTGGCGGCCTCGATAGACGCCCGTCGTATCCGACGCGTCGGTGTCGTCAACGGCCCTTCTGTCTGCGCCGAAGTAGACGTCGTGCTCCGCCGCGATATCCCCGGGGGACCACGTAAGCGGACTGGCATCCTTAATGTACGGCGTCGAACCGTTGCCGGGGCTCGGATCCCACGCCAGTTCAGGCTCGCCTCTCATGGCCTCTTTGATCTGTGCCATTGTCAGGGCCTTGGTGTAGATCCGCACGTCGTCGATCAGACCATCCCAGTTGCGTCCCGTTTGCTGGGCGTTCTCGCCGATATTGACGCGATAGGTACTACTATCGATGCTTCCCGTCGCGTTCGCGGTGGCGTCGGCGTTGCCGTCCACATACAGGATCTTCTGCGTGCCGTCGTACACTCCGGCGACGTGATGCCACTGGCCGTCATTGACGTTTATGGTTCCGGTGATGTCCGTCGGATCGAGGCCCGACGTACCCCAGGCGACGTTGTCCGTGTCATTCGATCTGTGCAGCCTCCAGGAATCATCGCCCTGGGTGACGATGGCCTGCCACGCCTTGTTTAACAGGTGGATCCGGATCCAGGCCATCACCGTGATATTGGTGTCTATGTTGAAAACTTCGTTTGCGCCGCAATCCACGAAGTCGTCGGTCCCGTTGAACTCGAGCGCGCCGCCGACCTGTCCGGGTACCCACTGCGGGTCGCCTTCAAGCGCACCGTGGTTGCCCTGTCCAGACCAGTCCACGGCCACGTCGCCCATGCCTTCATCGAATTTCCACCAACCGACGAGAGTCGGATCGTCAATCGGAATTTCAGGCAAGGTTGTGAAGGTCCAGACGTCACCGGCTTGCACCGTGACGCCGTCAAATTCGTCGACGCGCCAGTAGTATGTCTTACCCGGTTCCAGTGGGCCGGGATTGTAGGTCCCACTTGCCTGGGGCGGAGCACCGGTGGCATTGGCAACAACGTTCGGGTCGTCGCCGAAGTATACGTGGTGCAATCTGGCTTTCAGGCCGACCCTCCAGCTCAGGGTCGTGTCCGTGGCGATGAACTTGGCTCCATCAGGCGGACTCGGGTTGTAAGCCTTCAGCGACGGAACGGTAAAGCTCCACACTTCGCCTTTCCACGGGCTGTCCGTGTGGGCTTCATTGACCTCGTCGATTCGCCAATAGTAGGTCGTGCCCGGAACAAGGCCGTCCGGATAGGCAAAACCGGGGAAGCCGGCTACGTAAAACGCTGTCATCTGGTTCCCCCGGAAGGTGTCGCCGGTTCCCTCGTTCACGTCGTCAAAACTGTCACCCATATACACGTCGTGTGAGGCAGCCAAAGTCCCCGGTCTCCAGGAGAGTGTCACCCACGTATCCTCATAAATGGCGCCGTCAGCCGGTTCGGGATTTGAGGCCACTGGAAATTCACCGGCCATAATTGTCTGAATTTCAGTCGGCGTTAGCGCATGGTCGTAAATCCGTGCCTCGTCGAGAACGCCGACAAAGGTCTCGTTGTTCGACCCGGATACGCAACCGATCGACACGACGGTATCATCAGCCGTGTCTCTAAAGGTAATATTCCCGGATTCCACCTCTTCGGCGTTGATATACTCCACCGCGGCGCCGTTGTCCCAGGTCAGCGCTACATGAGTCCACTCATTCGCATAGGGCGCGATAATTCCATTGCCCCACCACAGACCCGTACCACCTCCGGCGTTATCGGCTCGAAACACGAGGTCGCCGGCGGGCGTGGTCTCCCAGAACCACTTGACGCCGGTGCCGGGATCCCAGCCCTCGCGCTTGCCGATGATTCCCTGATGTTCGATGCTATTGCCCTCGCCCTCCCAGTTGATCCAGGCGGCCAGGGTCATGGCGTTGGTTTCCGCCGTGGGATCAAGCGGGCCGACCACAATCCTCTCACCGGCTGTGTCAAAGCGCACAGCGCCGCCCTTGTAGCCGGGCACCCACTCGACGTTGCCATTGATCGTTCCATCGTTGCCGTTGCCCGTAACGTCAGAGACCGCCGTCCCCTTGCCCTCGTCGAATGGCCAGTAGGCGATCAATTTCGCGCGGCAGACGCCCGCGCAGGCAGCCAGGATCATCAAAGTCGCAACAACCCAAATCGTTCTTCTGTACATGACAATCCTCCTTCAAATTAAGGTGGTTTATTCGTGAGTACTCCTAATCAAGACAAAGGGGCCTATACCAATCACGTCGGCATAGGCCCCGAATACGTGCCCGTCTTGTCATCGCTTCAAAGCAAGCTGTCTGGCCGGCGATATTGGACTACTGACTCAGCCGGATATCGTCGATGTATACCGTTCCTGTACCGCCGGGCGCCGCCATACCGGACTTCGTGCCCAGGCCGATCGCGACCTTATCAACGTTGTTCAAGTCGACACCCTTGTCGGCAACGCTTTGGTTCGCGGGGAGCAAGGCGAATGCCGCAGAACCGAAGCGTCAACTCACTAACACCCGCTTGCGTCCAGTCGCGCAGAGATGTCAACGTCATCGTTGCCTCGGAGTTGGACACGCCGGCCTCGTTGACGTACAAGAGCGGCATAGATTGCGAACCGCTGTGGACGACCGTCTGCTCGGCGTACGGAGGCATCAGGTAGCCGACCTGAGCACCGTTGTCGGCAAGGCCGAAGCCGTCGACCCACGTTTGCCAGATGGCCTTGCCGGCCGCGTCGTCGTCCGTGTAGCTCTCGAAATCGTCCACCAGAAGGAAAGCACCCGTCGTGAACCTCCAGACGGCGCCTGCGGATACGTTACCCTGGTCGTCCACTTCGTCCACGCGCCAATAGTAGGTGGTGTCCGCATCGAGCAGTCCGGCATCGTAGCTCTCGGCGCCCAGCGCGATGGAGCCTTTGTACTCCGCCGCACCGGTGTCGGCGCCTCGCACCGCGGCCTCGTCCGCGCCGAAATACAACTGGTGCGAAGCAGCCGAATCTGACGGCGTCCAGGTCAGAGTCACGTTCATCCCGACGTCGGTAGCGCCGTACGCCGGCTTCGGGCTGCCGACCGCGCCGAGCGTTGAGAAGGTCCAGACGGTGCCCTTATACGTCGTGGCGCCATCGAATTCATCCACGCGCCAATAATAGACTTTTTCCGCTTCGAGCGCGCCGGGATTGTAGGTCAAAACGCCCTGGGGCATTCCGTTAGCGGCGCTGTCCACGGTGGCGAAGTCGTCACCGAAGTAGACAGTGTGCAGCCTGGAGCCATAGCCTGCCGTCCAGCTAAGCTGAGCGTTCAACTCGACGCCTTCTGCACCGTCCGCCGGTTTGGGGAAGTACGCGGTCTTCGGCGGAATCGAGAAATTCCAAACCTCGCCTTTCCACGGGCTGTTGGGATCGGCCGGATTGACCTCATCGATTCGCCAATAGTACGTCGTGCCCGGAACCAGTCCGTCCGGATAGGCAAAGCCGGGGAAGCCGGCGACGTAGAAGTTATCGGTTTGGTTGCCTCGGAACGTGTCCTCGGCGCCGTTCTCGA
>JARRQQ010000163.1:0-7802 GCA_037381725.1 Sedimentisphaerales bacterium | reverse complement strand
GCGGTCGGTTCTGGAACCCAGGCTTTGCATACGTGCGTCGAGGCGCTCGGCATCGGTCCGGGCGACGAAGTCATTACCTCACCCTATACCGATCCCGGCTCGATTGCGTCTATCCTCTCTGCCCGGGCGCTGCCTGTATTAGCCGATCTGGACACTGAATCGTATCAGCTTGATCCCGACGACGTGGAACGACGGATTACCGAGAATACCAGGGCGATCATGCCCGTTCACATGATGGGCCAGCCTGCTCACATGGAGCGTTTCATGCAGATCTCCAAGAAGCACAACCTGAAGGTGATCGAGGACGCAGCCCAGGCGCATCTGTCCGAGTACCAGGGCAAGAAGCTGGGCACTATCGGCGATCTCGGGTGCTTCAGCTTCCAGTCGAGCAAGACCATCGCTTGCGGCGAGGGTGGCGGGATCGTCGGCGACGACGAAGAGCTGATGGACAAATGCTACACCGTCCAAAACCACGGCACGTCACGCCGGGGTCGAACCGAAGTAGCCGGGCCGAAGTACAGGATGAACGAGTTCGAGGCGGCTGTGCTGCTCGGTCAATGGTCCGGGATTCTCGAACGTTTCAAACGCCGGAACGAAAACGCCGCCTACCTGAGCGCCAGGCTCAAAGACGTCCCCGGCATCCGCCCGCAAAAACTGTACGAAGGCACAACCAGCGGCTCGTACTACCTGTACGCCACGTCGTACCTGAAAGAGCACTTCAACAACGTCGATCGTGCCAAGTTCCTCAAGGCCGTCGCTGCGGAAGGCGTCGGTCTCAGCCCGTACATCGCGCAAGGCTTGCATCGTGAGCCTTGGATCGACCACATCTTGAGTCGGCCGGTTTACACGAAGATGTTCTCTGCGAAGCGGCTGCGCGAGTATCGCGAGCAACTCCCTTGTCCCAAGTGCGATCAGGTCTGTCAGGAAATGGCCATGATCTGGGCGTCGGGACCCTTGCTTGGGAGCAAAGAGGACATGGACGACATCGCGAACGCCATTATCAAGGTTTACGAAAACAGAGATAAGCTGGCGTCGGTGTGACGACCAGGTTATCAGGTCACCAGGAAATCAGGTTAAAGAACACCAGGGAATCAGGATATCAGGAGGGGACGTTGCGGTCCGCCATAACCTGATAACCTGATCCCCACTACCTGATTCCCTGATATACTGATCCCCTTTGTTTCACTTGGTCTTTTGCAGTATTTGTTCTGCGCGACGGGTCACGTTTCCATTGTCCGTGGCGTTGAGCACTTTCTGCAGCGCATCGGCCACTTCTTGCGGATTTTGCCCGACGATCTTCTCGCTGATCGCCACGGCTGCGAAGCTCGCCTCAAGCTTGGTGGCCGGGTCGTCCAGATGAGACATCGCCATCGAGAGCGCCTCAGACGACGGCACGGTGCCCAGCACGCCGAGCAGAAGTTTTGTTTCCTGGTCGCGCCTAATCAGTCCTGCGGCTTGCTTGCACATGGCGAGTTTCTCGTTCGTCGAGAAGCTCTCGTCGCGAATCAGGCTAATGTAGCCGCGCAGGGCGGCCGTCTTATCGGCTTCGTCGGACGACGTCTTGGCCAGTTTGAGCAGATCGGGCGCCGCATCCGCCGTCTTCCACCCGCATAGCGAACGGAAGGCGGCCGCACGGACCTGACCGTTGGTATCGTTGATCGCCGCACGCACGGCTTCGAGCGCACCCGGTCCGCCGATAACGCCTAAGACGTCGAGCAAGACGCTCTTGCGGGCTGGCGAAGCCTGGCCCAGCAGGGCGGTCAGCTTGCCCGTGTTGGATTGTGGATTGTCCGTTTTCGTGCAGACCGCGCTCAAGGCCCGTTGGATCGCGCTGAGGTCCTGGGATTCGCTCGAACGCATGAGTATGTCGAGCAGCGGCGATATTTCGCGTGGGCCTCCGAGTTCTCCAACTTTGCGAATGGCCGCCGGACGTACTTTTGGATCGGAACCTTTCGCCGCCTTCAACAATGCCGGCATACTTGATACCATCCGGCGGCGCCCGATCAGTTCCAGTGCGGTGAGCTGTTGGTCGGTGCCGCCGTTTTCGAGCATTTGCATCACGGCGTCATGAGCCTGGCGGCCCGGCATCGCGGCCAGCGCCTCCTGAGCAGTTTGGCTAATTTGGCGGTCGGCGTCGGCCAGCAGCCCTACCAGCTCGGGCACGGCTGAGCCGTCGCCAATCTGCGGGAACGCCTTGATGGCCTTGATGCGAACATTCTTCGTACCTTCCTTCGCCAGAGAAGTCAATGTGGGTAACGCAGCCGGGTCCCCACGTTTGCCGAGTGTCCAGATGACCAGGATTTGGTTGTCGGCGGGCAGTTGGTTTACCGTCGTCGTCAGTGCCCGGGTTACTTCCCCGCCCGGCATCTCCAGCGCGGTCTGACAAGCGGCCGAGAACAGGACATAGTCGTCACTTGTCAGATGCTCGCGCAGCAACTCAACTCCATCGTCGCCTCGCGCCAGGATGGCTCCGCGAAGAGCACCGCCCCGAACCTGGTGCGGGCCATCCAGCTTGCGGAGCTGATCGTAGATAGCGATGGCCTGTTGCGCCTGGTCCTCAGCGGCAAACCTCTCAGCACAGCGGAACAGACCCTCACAGACGTTCAGCCTGTCTTGTCCCGAGGCATATCCCAATCGGGCCTGCAGCGCCGCGGCTGCTGCTGAATTGCCAATGCTCCCCAGTGTCCGCGCCGCCGCCCGAGACACCATGGGATCGGAGTCTTTCAACAGTTCCGCCAGCGCGGGGACCGCCTTGGCGTCCCGGCGAACGCCGATGCTCCCAATGACGCCGACCAAAGACATTCCTTTGACCTCGTCGAGTGCATCGCGAAAGGCCTTATCCACAGCCGGATCCGGAATCGGCTCCAGGCCGTAGCGGGCCATGTGCGAGAGTTTTTCGTCGCCGAGCAGCGCCGCCAGCGCCGGAATGGCGTTCTTGGTACCGATGAAGGACAGTCCTCTGCACGCATCGACCTTCTCTTTGAGCGACGCATCTTCCGACTGGATCACGGCGATCAGCTTGGCCTCGTCCGCCTTGGCCGGGACCGTCTGGGCGTAGGACCGCACCGCGCCGATGCCTAACAGAACAATTGCCAGAATGATGTGTATCTTTGACTTTGACATGGTTTGATTTCCTTTCGGTTAAGGTGTCGTCCTCAGATGATCCACGGCTCTCGCATGGCACGCGAGCGGAACCGATTCGCTTCGTCATCGTTGATGAATTCAAGTTTGACCGGGTCGAATTTCAGATCGCGTTTGAGCCACATGCAGATATTCGCCGCGTGCACCGTCGTCATGGACCGCCACATGACGACTGGATTGGCAACCGTTTGCCGGCGGGATTTGATGCAATCAAGGAAATTGCGAACGTGGCTCATCGGCCTCTCAGTGCGGGCCTGATAATCGTAAACGATCTTTCTGAAGTCGTCGAGCATGGCCGGCGAGGAGACGTCCGGCTGCGAATACCCATCTGCTGCAGCTACCCAGCCCTCGGTGCCTTCGTAGCGCACGCCGCACGAGCCGTGCCAGTATTTCCTATCCATGTCGCGTTCAAGGATCATCTCGATGCCGTTGGCGAACTTGGTGACCATGCCGTCGCCGCTTTCGTTGAGGACGTATTTGTATTCGACAGCAGACGTGTCGGCGGCGCCCATACCCACCTGGCATTGCGCGAACGTGTGGGCGCCCCATTCGCCGATGCAACTGGTGTGGAAATCGTAAAAGCCTCGCCAGCCGCCGCGCGTGTACGTGTGGTTGTAGGGTCGCCAGGGACACGGGCCGAGCCAGGCGTCCCAGTCCACTTCGTTGTTGGGTGGCAGGGGTTCGGCGGGCAGCCAGTCGTGCCGCATCTCCGCCGCGTCCCACGGGGCGATGTGAGCGCGAACCGTGTGTACGTCGCCGAGCCGGCCCAAGCGGAGCATTTCGTTGCAGAAGGTGAAGTTACCTTCGCTAAGCCGTTGGGTGCCCGTTTGGTAAATGCGGCGATACCGTTTCGCGGTCTCCACCACCGCCTTGCCTTCGGCGATGGTCATGCACGACGGTTTTTCCGAATACACGTCCTTGCCCGCGCGCATGGCCATGATGGAAGCTAAGGCGTGCCACCGGTCACCCGTGGTTACGAGCAGGCCGTCGATGTCCGTGCGCTCGGCGAGGAATTCGGGCGTGTTTGCATACAATTTGAAGTCCGTGTTGCCGTAGTGTGTATCCACAATTTGCTTGACCCTCTCGCGCCGGGCCTTCTGCGGATCGACATCGGCGACGAATTGCACGTCCGCTTCCGGCAGCATCCAGCGCAGGTCGTGCGAGCCGCGATTGCCGATGCCGAGTCCGCCCATGATGATGCGTTCGCTGGGGGCGACCCTGCCGCCGCGACCGAAGGCCGTGGCCGGGACGATGCACGGCACCGCCGCCAGCGCCGCCGTGCGCTTCAGGAAGCCTCGCCGCGAGAGATTCCGACCCGAGGCGAGGTTCGTCGAATGGTTGTTTCTTGACATGAGACGTCTCCTTAAATTGCTCTTTGTAGGGTGGACTTTGGTAATGATGGTGGGGCAAGCCCCACCCTACATGTTTCGTTACTCGATGCACGCCGAAGACCCGGCCTCCGACATCGAGGTTCAACCAGTCGGAGATTCTAACAGAATAGGGGCATGTGTTTCAAGTGGCCCCTTTTTTTGAAATTTCTCCGAATTCGCTGCGACTATCCGAAATATTGTTCAATTTCTTATGAATGGAGCCCAGCTATGACAAGTGAAAGTCATTGTATGAAAACAAACGCCAATATTCCTGGTAGAATGACATTGTCAATCATGATTGTTTCTTGTGTATGCGTTTTTTCCCTACCCTTCCGTTCTTGGGCCGCAAGTGATACCGTGCGAAATTCCGTATCGCCGAATCGCCGGATAGCGATTTCGGTGGATCCCCGGGTCGAGCTGATCGGGATTGTCTTTCGTCTGGCGGGCAACGTCGAATACAAGCAATGTCGGATAGAGTCTCATGCAACGGATATCGACAAGTATTTCGGCGATTTTAACGGCCACCCGGTAGTCGAACTGGCCCGCAAATTGCGAGAAACGCGCCGGATGAGCTGCGACGGCCCCATGTCGTTAGCGATATATATCGACCGCGATTTTCGCCCGCTCAAGAGCTTCGATCAATGGCCCTGGGGGCTCGACGGCCGATGGCGAAAAGCGGAAACCATCGAGTTCCTCGATCGACTCAAGCAATTCGCCGCCGAGACGAGGTTCGATGAGTTTTTCAAAGCTCATGAGCCGTTGTATGAAAAGGGGCTCGGGTCCTGCCGGGCTATTGTGGCTCAGCACGATCTCGCCGGATGGTTCGATGAGTTTTTCGGCATCAAGAAGAGCGACGACCTAAGAATGGCGCTTAGTCTCGTCAATGGATGCTCCAATTACGGGCTTAGGGTTACAACGGAGACAGGGATGCGGAAGTACGCCATCGTGGGTATGGAATTCTGTGATTCGCACGGTGATCCGGTGTTCGATCCCAGACTGTTGGTGCTGGCGGCTCACGAATTCTGTCACTCCTTCACTAATCCCATCGTGAACAAGTACATGGATCAGCTTCAGCCAGCGGCTGAGAAATTCTATGCTGCCCACGCATCCACCATGAGCAGTGTGGGCTATAAGAGTTGGCAGACGATGATGCGTGAGTCGGCGGTCAGAGCATGCGTAGCGAGTTTCGTTCGAGACTCTCTCGAACCCGGCTGTCCCGGCCTCTACCGATTGTACATCGAGCGTGAGGCCCGATTTGGATTCGTCTGGATCGAACAGATGGATAACCTGCTCAAGACCTACGAAGCCGACCGGCGGAAATATCCCACGTTCGAGTCCTTTTTCCCGGAATTCGTCACCTTCTTCAACAAGTACAGCGAAGAGTCAGGAAATTGAAAGATCTCGGGTCAAGGAAAAGCAGCGGATTCTATTCTGCGCACAATGTTTCTAAAGAAGTCGTCGAATGAACCATTGTGCTCGGAAAGTTGGTGCGATGTATCGCACTCTACACGAAGTACATTATGAACAGGGGTGTCAGCACGAATGTCACCACCGTGTGAGCGGCGAAGACGAGGAAGATGGCTACGAGCGACTCCATCGCGTCCTCGTTGAAAAAGCAACCGATCAAACCCAGAAACAGGCCGGCGCCAAGGACCATCCCTATGAAGTCCCCGGCGACATGGCCCACGACGCCTCGCATCGCGGCGGGACCCAAGGTGGCCGCGAGCAATTGAAGCCCGGACCGATGTATCGGAGTGAACGAATATCCGAACATCCCCGCCAGAATCATTCCGACCAACAGGGCTGGGACATAGAAAAGCATTTTCACTGAGGTAATCATGAGTCGTTGGAGTTGATCGTGATCTGGATCTGCCTGCAGAAACGCCGCGTGCAGCAACATCAGGGCGACAGCCGCACACATCACCGAAACAGGCAAGTAGATACTCTGAGCTTTCATGGCTTATTCATCCTCGATCAACCATTCACACCAAGAAGCGTAGTTATATCGAAAGAGAATTGGTGCGACTTATCGCATCCTACTGGTTATACGCCATGAGTCTCAGTTTTCTTCAAAAGATTCGTTGCAGTCGTCGTCGGATCTTTCAGAATTTCGGTCCCGGCAGGTAAACCTGTCCGTCGGGCCAAGGCGGGTTGGAAAGCCGGCGGACCATCGCCGGGCTTTGGCTCGTACATTTCTCGCCCGCGGCGGCCAGGTCGTCATGGACGAGGTTGTTCACCTCGACGTAACCGCTGGAGCCGTAGATGGCGGGACCGCCGAACAGCACGGCAAAGTCAAATTCATGCCGGATGAGCCAATCGTGAATGCACGCGAGCATTGCCTTGACGAATCCCCGGCCTCGAAAGTCAGGATGCACGCACACCTCGGCGACCCCGCCGATCCGGAACGTGCGTCCGTCCGCTTCCACGGTCTTCTCGTGCACACCCACGTGCGCGATAATGACGCCGCGTGCATTCCGTATCACCCAGCGATGCGGGTAAGGCTCGATAAAATAGCGTCGGTCTCTGAAAACAACGTCCTCCGGCTTTGTGAAGCACGTGGTCAGCAGCCTTCTGATCTGCGCATCTAAGGCAGCATCCACGGATGAATCCGGAAGATATTCGACTTGTATTTCCTCTTCTTTCATAGTGCCTACGGTAGTGGCGTATTGGGTTTGACTGCATCTTTAGGACGCGGATTGTCGGGACCAAAGACCAGCAGTTTCTCGTACGCCTCGGGCACCACGAACGATTCGTCCACCTTACCGTTCTCATCGCAGACGCGGCTGATGTCCAGTCCCAGGTGCTTGGCCATGAAGGGATACATAGCCATGCGTTTCGACTCGCCGTAATCATGTCCCTCTTTCGGGAAGTGCGCGTTAGTCACGTTATCAGTGCGGCCGTAAAGGGCGTAGACTTGCTTGACGTATGGGAATTCGGTTTCCGGGGTGAATTGCGTCCAATCCTTGCCGTCGGAGATGAGCAGGAGCGGCCGGGGTGCGGCCAGGGCCGCGATCTCGGCGTTGTTGGTCTTGTGGTGTGGGCCCCAGTGGATGGGCATCCCGCTCTCGCAGACGCATCCGCCGAAGAAATGGGCGGAGACTTGGCAGACAGGCACCGCGACCTTAATCCGGTCGTCAACAGCCGTCAGCAGGAAGGTTTGCGTTCCGCCGCCGGAACAGCCGGTCATCCCGATGCGCTCGGGATCGACGCCCTCCAGCGACTGAATGAAATCGACTGTCCGAATGCTGTTCCACGTTTGGAGCCGCAGCACCTCCGGCGTATCCTTATGTG
>JARRQQ010000162.1:0-7923 GCA_037381725.1 Sedimentisphaerales bacterium | reverse complement strand
GATTAGACAAGGACACCGTGCGCAGGGCCGATACCAGCTCGCCCGAGTACAGAGGCCCCAGAGCGCTGGGCGATGAAAGCTATGATCCCGGATTCCTCGAACTAGGCAGCTCATACTATTGGCGCGTGGACGAGGTTTATAATGGAAATACGGTCAAAGGCCCTGTCTGGACCTTCACGGTAGGTGATTTTCTTCTCGTAGAAGATTTCGAGAGCTATACGGATGATGATGCGGCCGGACAGGCCATTTGGCAACATTGGATCGACGGCTTCGGCATCGCTGATAACGGCGCGCAGGTCGGCTATCTCATGCCCCCGTATGCCGAGAGAACCATTGTCCATGGCGGCTCTCAGTCCATGCCGCTTTCTTACGACAATACTCTCGGTGTAACAAATTCGGAAGCGGCGCTGACGCTAGCCAATACCCGCGACTGGACCGCGAGAGGTGTTGCGGAATTGTCGATTTGGCTGCGGGGCAATATGGCTAATGCCCCCGAGCCGCTGTACGCCTCGGTCTCCAACAGCGCTGGCGTGCCAGCGGTTGTTGCTCGTGACGACCCGAGTGCGGCCACGGTTGGCGCTTGGGCGCAGTGGCGAATCCCATTGCAAGCATTCACCGATCAAGGCATCGATCTGACCAACGTAGACAGAATCGCAATTGGTCTGGGCAGTAAATCTGGCGTTGCGGTGGTTGGAGGCACAGGGACGATGTATATTGACGATATAAGGTTGTATAAGTAGGGACCAGATCCATATGAATATTCTTGGTAAAGCCCGTTCCTAGGGTGTGAATGCGGTATTGAGTATTCATCGTTTTGTCTGAAGGAGTACTGTTATGTTTAAGAGACTTCTTGTTCTGTCTATTGTGGTCAGTGTAGTAAGTATGGCAGGTCATGCCTCGGCCGACCTCATTCTTCACTGGGGATTCGATGAGGGATCTGGTACTATCGCTCATGATTCGAGCGGTAACGGGCACGATGGCACGGTGGTCGGCGATCCCGCGTGGGTGGCTGGCAAAATTGGGGGCGCCCTGGATCTCGACGGTAGCGGCGATCATGTGGTGGATGAGGCGGCCGGTGACTATCTAAATGGCTTAGAGGCGATAACGATTTGTGTCTGGATCAAGTCCGACGTCGTCGGCACGGATAAAGGTTTTATCATTCTCGAAGATCCCAATGGCGGTGACAACAGGAATATGCGCTATGATGCCGCCAGTTGGGCCTGGGAGGGCGGCACGAACCTGATCAAGACGGCGCTTGATTCGACCGGTGGTCATCAAGCCTATGAAGGTTCGGATAATACCCAGACCACCGAATGGCAGAACGTGGCGATGGTCTGGAGCAGTGGGAACGAACTACTGCTGTACATTGACGGAGAGCTGGATACACCGAGGGGGACCGATGCAGGTACGGAGGGCACGGTGTCGGGTGTGACTAAATTGATCGTCGGCAAAGGCTGCAAAGACGCCGATGGAGGGTGGGACGGCCTGGTCGACGATGTACGAATCTACAACGAGGCGCTTTCGGCGGATGCCATTCAGATCGCTATGGTCGGGGAGGGATATCCGTATGCCATCGGTCCCGATCCGGCCGATGGCGCTCTCCACGAGGATACATGGGTGACGCTCAGTTGGAAGCCGGGTGATTTCGCTGCTTCTCATGACGTTTATCTTGGTGATAATTCCGACGACGTAAGCAATGCCACGCGAGACTCCGATTTGTTCCGAGGCGATCAAACCACTGCTTTTTATGTAGCTGGCTTTCCCGGTTTTGCCTATCCCGAAGGTCTTGCACCGGGAACGACGTACTATTGGCGTATCGACGAAGTGAATGAGACACATCCGGAAAGCCCCTGGAAAGGCCCCGTCTGGAGCTTTTCCATTCCACCCAAGACAGCGTACCATCCAGATCCCATCGACGGCGCAGAATCCATCGATCTGGAGCCGACGTTGAGTTGGACGCCCGGTTATGGTGCAAAATTACATACGATGTACTTCGGTGATAATTATGACGAAGTCGAAAGTGCCACTGTGGGATTTCCTTCCGGGTCGGCGAGCTAGTCTCCCGGTCCGCTCGAGCGGGAGAAGGTGTACTATTGGCGGGTCGATGAGTTTGACGGAACGGTCACTTCGAAAGGCGATGTTTGGACCTTTGCAACACTTGGAGCCGTTGGAAATCCACAACCGGCCCACAGCGCTACCGATGTGGCCATGGGTACGATTTTGACCTGGACGGCGGCGGATAACGCGGAGTCACATCAGGTCTACCTCGGGCTGGATAAGGACACGGTGCGCGGCGCCGATACCAGCGCGCCCGAGTACAAAGGAACCGTGTTTCTGGGTGTTGAAAGTTATGATCCCGGATTGCTTGAATTGAAAACGATGTATTATTGGCGCGTGGACGAAGTTTATGACGGAAATCCCGTCAAAGGCCCCATCTGGAGCTTCACGGTCGGTGATCATATTCTGGTGGACGATTTCGAGAGCTATACGGATGACGATGCGGCCGGCCAGGCAATCTGGCAAAACTGGATCGACGGTTTCGGCGTCGCCGATAACGGCGCGCAGGTCGGCTATTTGGTACCACCGTACTGCGAGCGAACCATTATCCACGGCGGTTCTCAGTCAATGCCACTTTTGTACGCCAATGAAACTGGCGTAACGAATTCGGAAGCCGCCCTAACGCTGACGGCGCCGCGCGACTGGACACAAGCAGGTGTTGTGCAATAGTCGCTCTGGTTCCGTGGTAGTGCAACCAATGCAACGGAACCATTGTACGTGGCGCTAGCCAACAGCAGCGGCGTCCCTGCCGTAGTGGCCCACAGTGCAGGGGTGGCCGCGGTCCGTTCCTGGACCCAGTGGCGCATCCCCTTACAGGCCTTCCGCGACCAGGGTATCAATTTGAGCAATGTGGACAAGGTGGCGATTGGCCTGGGCAGCAAATCCGGAATCGCAAGTTCTGGTGGTTCGGGAACGGTGTACATCGACGACATCCGGCTGTACCGGCCATAAAGTGAACTAAAGTGACTAAACTGAGCTAGAGTGTCTGAATTTGTATCGTTGCCAATGCACTTCAGGCATTTTAGCCTTTCTCAACGTTAGGCGCTTAAAGCTCCAAGGATTACCAGAAGATAATGTAGACAATAATGTAGGCCCCGGCGACAAGGGCCCACCAGAGCCGGAGATTCTTGTACTAGGGTTTGGCCTCGGCCTTTTCCTCAGCCAGTAGTGAGGACATGTGACGCTTCCATATCCATTGACTTACCCGATCCATCCGAGGGGAGGAGCGCAGGTAGGTCATTGCCATGTGGAATGCGATATCCCATCAGATTTCAATGCTTTTTCGGCTACTTTACCAATGTCCATATGCAGGAAACCGGTGGTGAATCGAAGATTTGTTGTTTGTTTTCTTCGGTAATCACTACAAACTCATCGGGCTTATTCAGAATAAAGACCAGTAGCTTAAAGAAGTGGCTATTCTTGCAATACAATTACGATTAAATCTTTACTTGACAGAAGAATCCCCGATCTGCTATATTATGAGTTCAGATAGAACGTGGTTTTCGGATTTGGATCAGGAAGAATTTCAGATTGACCTGAGAATGATCCCTGCCCTCCAAAAAAATAGAGCACAAGCAACACCACCGAAGACGCGTACTTCGGGAAGACCCTTGTCCTGCGTGTTATGAGTCCGTTCTATCTGAAAGGGGTGTGATCAAATCACGAAAGTGTCTTGATTGGCAATGGCCAAGAAGACAGAAACCATTGTTGTCATTTGTCAGTCAAGCCGAACTATTTTGAAGGAGGCATATCATGTGTAGAGAATTGATTTGTTTGGCTTCTTCCTTTCACGCGAGCAATTACAGAAAAGGAGAGCCTCAAATATTGAGGTGTGAAACGTTCCGCAGGAAGCATTTTATTGTCGCGATAGCTCTTGCAATGACCCTGTTTGTTTGCCCCAAATCCGCATTGCCCGCCCAGGAGCTAAGAGTCGGCTTCATCACGGGCAGAGGAGATGACGCTGCCGTTGAAGAGCAAGCCTTTGCGGTGGCCGAAATTGAATATGAAAAAATCGAGGAAGGCGATTATACATTGAATCGGCTCCTGGAATTCGACGTCATCGGTGTCGGCGTGGTCGCCTATGATAGTAACCCGGACCTAAAAGCGAACTACAGTGTGGTCAAGGAATATATCGAAAAAGGCGGTTATCTGGTAACCCTCGATTTCCAACAGGATTCTACGTGGAATTCAGATTACCTGCCGCATCCACTCACACTTCTCGATCCGGATCTGGAAGACGATGTCGGTGTTATATTGGCTGACCACGACATCTTCAAGATACCGAACACAATTACTGAGGCGCACTTTGGAGCAGGAATTTGGGGTGCGGGAGATTTCGCGGCTGACGCTCCCGAAGAAGTGTCTCCCCCCTGGGAGCCTCTTGTTACAGATCAACAGAATAATTGGCCTATCGTGGTCGGCGCCCCGGCCGGAAAAGGATATGTCGTTTTCAGTTCCTTGCAGACTCTTCAGTCGCTGGGCAGATTAGGCAATGCCGAAGTGGCTGAAGTCTTACAGAACTTCTTGTTCTGGCGCGGCCCGCGCGGCTCGCGTGTGAAGGCTTATAGCCCCAGTCCAAAAGACGGCGCCCTTCATATTGATACATGGGTGAGCTTAAGCTGGTCGCCGGGGACTTCTGCTGTCTCTCATGATGTCTATGTGGGAGACGATCTCGATACCGTCGAAGAAGCAACGCGAGATTCAGATGTTTTCCGCGGTAACCAGACCAGCACGTTTTATGTTGCCGGTTTTCCAGGTTATGCCTATCCGGATGGCTTGGTTCCAGGCGCAACATACTACTGGCGAATCGATGAGGTCAACGACGCCGATCCGAACAGTCCGTGGAAAGGAGATGTCTGGAGCTTCTCCATTCCGCCGAAGACCGCCTATGACCCGGA
Source organism: Sedimentisphaerales bacterium (assembly GCA_037381725.1). Lineage (GTDB taxonomy): Bacteria > Planctomycetota > Phycisphaerae > Sedimentisphaerales > Anaerobacaceae > JAFGTG01. The sequence goes on along the minus strand of JARRQQ010000162.1, from coordinate 2,968 downwards.
ACCGGCCGACGGTACTGACTTTGTGGACCCGGATAATGTGATCCTGAGCTGGACGCCGGGCTTTGGGGCCAAATTGCATACGGTGTATCTTGGCGATGATTATGATGAGGTGAGCAATGCAACCGTGGGGGTTCCCGTGGGTCCGGCAAACTACAATCCCGGCCCGCTCGAACGCGAGAAGGCTTACTACTGGCGAGTCGATGAGTTTGACGGCATCGGAACATACAAAGGCGACCTCTGGAGCTTTACGACACCCGGTGCTGTCGGGAATCCGAAACCGGCATATGAAGCCACAGATGTCGGGATGAACGTAATTCTAGGCTGGACGCCGGCCGATTCCGCCGCTTCGCACCAGCTCTACTTTGGCACGGACAAAGAAGCTGTGCGCACCGCTGGTCCCGGCTCACCGGAGGACAAGGGCTCCATCGGACTGAGCACTGAGAGTTATGATCCCGGCTTGCTGGATGCCGATACGACCTACTATTGGCGGGTGGACGAACTCGATACGCAAGGCAACACCTTGAAGGGGCCCGTCTGGATTTTCACGACGGGTGCCTTCCTACTTGTGGACGATTTCGAGGGCTATACTGATGACGACGCGGCGGGCGAAGCCGTCTGGCAGCACTGGATCGATGGGTTTGGTATTGCGGACAACGGTGCGCAGGCCGGGTATTTGGTGCCTCCGTATTGCGAGCAGACGATCGTCCACGGCGGCGCCCAATCGATGCCGCTCGTTTACACTAATGAAGGAGGTGTAACGAATTCGGAAGCTGCTTTGACGCTGACAACACTACGTGACTGGACGCAGGCAGGGGTTGCAGAACTCTCGCTCTGGTTCAGAGGTGCTTCGGATAATGCGCAAGAGCCGCTGTATGTAGCGGTATCCAATAGCACCATTGCCCCAGCTATTCTGGCCCATGAGGATCCGAGTGCGGGGACAATCCGATCGTGGACGCAGTGGCGTATTCCGTTACAAGCGTTTGTCGATCAAGGTCTGGACCTGACAAACTTGGAAAAAATCGCAATCGGCCTCGGCAGTAAATCCGGCATGGTGGCAACCGGCGGTTCGGGTACGATCTACATCGACGACATCCGGCTGTATCAACCATGAGCGACCGGTCAGTGGAAAATGTAGAGAATATACGCAGATCGCGTCGATGTGTAGTTGTAGCTGAATGACTGGAACTTCTCTCATAAAGGAGGACTATCATGTCTAAGAAGTTGCGGTCTTTGGCTTCTATAGTGATTATCTTAGACTTGGAGGTGTGGAAGTCCTGTCCGATTCATTCAGCAGGGAATGTCGTACTGGAATATCATCCAGTACAGTAACGGCAACCCAAATGACTTGAGCAATTGCGAAAGCTATGAACAATTTCGAATACTTCTAATGGTTTGTCTGGAGCGGTGCTACAATGCCTTGGAGCTTGGCGGCAGACTGGCAGTCCTAATCGGGGACGTACGGAGATGTGGGAGATACACACCCATCGTGAAAGATGTACTCAATTTCCCAATGGGCGAAATCCGAAGCATCATAATCAAAATCCAGCACAACTGCACCAGCGACCGCAGACGATACGGCAAGATGGAAGATGTGCCAATTCGGCATGAGTATTGTGTGATTTTCAAGAAGCTGGCCCTTGCGACCTTGTCTTATGGATCTGAGCCAAAAGAGCAAGCCGCCCACGAATGACGGCTTTCGCGCTCTGTACACGCTACGGGTGTGGCTATTCCTTTTTCTTCTTAGTCTTCTTTTTAGTTGCCTTCTTTTTCGTCGTTTTCTTTTTTGCTGCCTTCTTCTTTGCCATGCTTGCACCTCCATGCAAAATGGGGTTGATGTGGCCTCCCCCCACGAACCCTACTTGCGTGAATTTTGGCTGGTCGACATACTGGTTTCAATAAAATGAATGGGGGGATTGAAAAATTTTTTGCGGCCGTAAGTACGCTGTCGCGCCCAGGTTATGCTACTTGATGCGATCCTCTTGTGAAAAAGGACTCGCGCTCCACAATGTCACGCGCCAAGCTCTATGGTGATAGACATTGACTTTTTGGAAAGGGTATATGATGAGTCTGCTCATTAGGAAAATCATCGTTTTGGGATTGATCGGAATAATCTTTCTGACGGCCAACATCTTGGTGGTGGCGAAATGGATTAACGACAGTAGCATTGCGGAGAAAGCGGGCTGGATCCGCAGAGAATTTCTGACCGGGACGGCAATCGCGGTGATTCTGGCTCTACTTGTGCTTTTGGTGAGTCCAAGAACAAAGGGCAGCAGGACGGTTGGCTTCACACGAAGGCGCCCGGTCTGCGACAAGAGGCTGATCGGGAATCCGAGCTTTTGCAGCGAGTGTGGATCGAAGGTTTGATGTCCGCACCAAGCCAGCGGCGCTAGGATGGCGAAGTGAAAAACTACAACCGGACTACAACCAATGGATGAGATATCTATCACCAGGGACGACATTTACTAAATCCTAACTCTTGAAGATTGAAACACTTGTGGAAAAAGAAAGATGTCAGGACGAATTAGCAAACCGTTGCCTTAAGCCGCTCGGCCCCCTCTCCAAGCTCAATTATTGCAACGTTTTACAGGAATTCCCCAAGAACGTTCAGGCAAACTCGCGCTTGCTTTACATTATGCCCGCCGGCGTTGCAAGAAGATTAAGGCCAAGTTCCACTATTTCCGGAAAGACAAGCAAAATGCCTCGGCGAGCCTTTTGCGCGCGACAAGTACCACCGTTCTTGTCATCCGGCCGTCCTCCTGTTATAATCCCCTCGTGAAGACGCCCCTTGGGGTCAACTGAGGGCGCCATGTTTGTACCGCCTGGAGAAGCATCTTTCATCAGGTATTCTCAAACGGATGGCAACAACCAGCTTAATAGAAAGGAACCTACTAATGAAACTGGACAAAGGCACAATGACTCGTCGTCATTTTCTCAAGACCAGCGGCACCGCCACCGCCCTGGCAGGATT
>JARRQQ010000161.1:0-7974 GCA_037381725.1 Sedimentisphaerales bacterium | reverse complement strand
GACTGGAGGAGATGCCGGGAGAAGAAGGCTATCCTACTTATCTGGCTTCTCGCCTGTCGTCGTTTTACGAACGCGCCGGGAGGGTCGAGTGTCTCGGCAAGGACGAGCGAGCGGGATCGCTGACCATCGTCGGCGCTGTCTCTCCGCCGGGCGGGGATTTTTCAGAACCCGTGACGCAGAGCACCATACGGGTGACAGGGGCTTTATGGGCATTGGACGCCTCACTGGCCCGCCGGAGACACTACCCGGCGATCAACTGGCATCGCAGCTATACCCTCTACGTCGAAACACTTCGAGACTGGTTCTTGAAAAACGTCGATCAAACCTGGTCCGGGTTGCGAGAGACGCTGCTCGAAGTCCTCCAGAAAGATGCCGAACTGCAGGAAATGGTCCAGTTGGTCGGCCCCGACGCCCTTCCTCCACAGGACCGCCTGGTTCTTGAAACCAGCAGAATGCTTCGTGATTGTTTCCTCCAACAAAATGCCATGTCGGAGTATGATGCTTCATGCTCCGTTCATAAACAACATAAGATGCTGGAGTTGCTTCTGGCTTTTTATTCAAAGTGCGTCGAGACACTTTCAAAAGGATGTGACCTGGATGAGATACTTGCCTTGCCGATCCGTGAGGATGTTTCTCGCCTGCGTGAAATTGCAGAAGACCAATGTGACCAACAGTGCGAGGCACTCGCAGAAAAACTCACTGATTCCTTCGGAAGTCTGGCCTTGAGTGAAAGTAATTTATGAAATCAGAAGAATTGATGAAAAAACATTATAGCGGCGTCAGTCGTATCGCCGGCCCGCTTCTTTATCTCAGGAGCGCCTCGGATCTTCCGTATTCCGCGCTGGTTGAGATCACAACGCCGGACGGGGAAAAATGTGGCGGGCAGGTGATCGAGGTTTCGGACACGATCACCGTCGTTCAGGTTTTCGAGCAGACCATGGGGCTTGACGTCGTCAATACGCGCGTATCGCTGGTGGATCGCGAGGTGAGGTTCGGTGTATCGGAAGCGCTGATAGGAAGAGTTTTCAGCGGTTCGGGAAAACCGATCGACGGTTTGGTTCCCATTGTTGCGGAGGAGTTGTTGCCCATATCGGGCACTCCTATCAATCCCGTCTCAAGAGAGCAGCCGAAGGATTTTCTTCAGACCGGCATATCGGCCATTGATGGCTTCAACACGCTGGTTCGGGGACAGAAGCTTCCCATCTTCTCCGGTTCCGGCCTGCCCGCAAATGAGATCGCCGCCCAGATATTAAGGCAATCAAAAGCAATCGGCCAGGACGTTCGGTTCGTAGTGGTCTTCGGGGCCATAGGCATTACTAAACGCGAGGCCTCTTTTTTCCTTTCTGAATTCGAAAGAACCGGGGCCAGGAACCGGTGCGTTACGTTTATGAACCTCGCAAGCGACCCGACCATCGAACGACTACTGACCCCTCGTTTTGCCCTGACAACCGCGGAATATCTCGCTTTTGAGCGAGGTTTTCACGTTCTTGTGCTCCTGACCGACTTGACGAACTATTGCGAGGCGCTCCGTGAAGTAGCGACCGCACGGGAGGAAATCCCGGGCAGACGGGGGTATCCAGGCTACATGTACACCGACCTGTCAACACTCTACGAGCGGGCGGGCAGCATCAAAGGATTGAATGGTTCGGTGACGCTGCTGCCTATACTTACGATGCCGGACGATGACATTACCCATCCGATACCAGATCTCACGGGCTATATTACCGAAGGCCAGATCGTGCTTTCACGCCAGTTGTACCGACGGGGCATTTTCCCGCCGGTCGATGTTCTCAAGTCGCTTTCACGACTTATGAATAACGGCATTGGGCCCGGGTCCACCCGCGAGGACCATCGGGAACTTGCGAATCAGCTCTATTCTTGCTATGCTGAAGGGCAGGAAATCCGGCGGCTCACCGCCATTGTCGGGGAGGAAGCCCTTAGTGACCTCGACAGGAAGTTTCTGCGATTTGCAGACCTATTTGAACAACAAATGATTCACCAGGCGGATCAGGAAAGAACCATCACCGAAACGCTGGACATTGGTTGGAAGATACTGGGGGGTATACCGAGATCTGAACTCCGTAGGATCAATAAAGAGCTGATAAGCAGGTACTTTTCTGAATTGATGGAAGACGGTGTAAAAACACCTTTTTATTGAGGACAATAGTCGGTGGAACAGGTAAGTCCGACCCGAACAGAATTGCTGACCCGGCGCGCACAGATCCGTCTCGCTGAGCAGGGCGCTGAGATGCTCCGGTCCAAACGGGAAGTGCTCATCAGAGAGTTTCTGAAAGAGCTCAAAAACTTCTCGTCGGAGCGGGACAAAATGCGCTCCGCCGTCGTCAAATCCGTCCAGTCATTGCTAACTTCCATCGCGGTCGATGGAACCGAAGCACTTTCTTCGGTGTCATCTGCAACGCGACGTCCAGTAACGGTTGAGTTGAAGAAACGGAATATCTGGGGCGCCAGTGTGGTCGACGTAACGAGTGACTACTCCGTTCGTTCCTCCGAGTCTCGCGGGTATACATCATACACAGTCAGCGCCAGGATCGATGAAACGGCAGAACGATTCGAGCAAGTTATTGAACATGCGATTCGCGTCGCTCCGGTAGAGCATAAGCTTAACGTGCTGGCCGAGCACATCCGGAAAACGTCTCGGCGAGTTAATGCCCTCGAGCAGCGTTTGCTGCCGAGCCTGCGAGAACAAATCGGCTTTATTCGTGATACGCTCGATCAGCGGGAGCGTGAAGACACCTTCAGGCTTAAAAGACTAAAACGCAAAAAGAATCGAAGCAAGGCTGAAGGGCTCGGCGAACTCGGAGACGTTTCTACGGAGCAAATTTAGACGTGAGGTAAGATCGTGCGTTTAACCGAAATATTACGAGAGGATATTATCAAAATCAATTTGGATGCCACGACCAAATGGGAGGCCATCCAGGAGCTGATTGATCTTCTTATTTCCGCGCATGAGTTGCGACTGACGGACAGAAACGAGATTATAGAAGGTGTATTTGCTCGCGAACGGTCTCTCAGTACCGGTCTCGAGCACGGCATCGCCGTACCTCACGCGGTGGCAAACTGTGTGGAGGACGTTATCGCTGCCCTTGGAACTTCCAGAAAGGGTATCCCTTTCGAGTCGCACGATGGGCAGCCCGCAAAGTTGATTATCCTGCTGCTTATTCCGAAGGGGGCTTTCCAGAGACACGTGCGCACACTAGCCGGGATTGCACGCCTTGGAACCAATCCCGAGTTGAGAAATCAGTTGTTTGATGCAAAGACTCCGGCCGAAGCGATGGACGTCCTTGTCCGGGCCGATTCCTTGAATCCGAGTGAGTGAAGATGATTAATAGTTGCCGATTGCACGCTGAAAATTGGAACCCGTAAATTGAAAACGCGGAGAATTTCTCAGCAATTGTTGGATGCACAGAATGATGTGTAATGTTCTTAGTATTCTCGTTATTTCGTTGTTTGCCTCCACGGAAAGCCCTCCGGTGGTGGATATGCAGAACAAAACCTGCACCGATTACGATTGCCACGCCGATCTGCAAAGCAAGACGGTCGTTCACGGTCCCGTCGGTACAGGCGAGTGTAATCCCTGTCATACGCAGGTAAAACCCGGCTTACATCAATTTCAACTGAGTCATAACATAGAAGAATTGTGTCAGGTGTGCCACGCTTTGGAGACAAAAAACTATGTTCACCAGCCGGTTGCAGACGGTAATTGTGTCGGTTGCCACGACCCGCATCAAAGTGATTTTCAGTTCATGCTGCGAGCTGATCCGTCCCAAGATCTGTGTTTGATTTGTCACGCCGATGACAGCTTCATGAAAAAACAGCACATGCACGGCCCCGTATCCATGGGAGCATGTATCTTGTGTCACGAGCCTCACTCTTCGTGGAACCCAAAGCTGCTCGTCGCCCAGGGGAATGAGCTTTGTATAACGTGCCATGAAGAAAAAATCCAGCAGGACCGACAATCGCGTCACTTTCATTCGGCGCTGGATGGCGATTGTGTTCAATGCCACGATCCGCACGGTTCGGATCTGCCCAACCATCTTCAGGATGAGCCGCGAAAGCTGTGTGTTAACTGTCACATGGACATTGAAAGGCTCATTGTGCAAAGCAAGGTTGTCCATAGCCCGACAAACCAGGGACAGGAATGTGAAACGTGTCATGACGGACACTCTTCCGTCTTCCCAAAGCTCTTGAAAAAGTCTTCCCTTGACACGTGTCTGAGCTGTCACGACCGTGAAATGACCCTCGAAGACGGCAGGAAACTCGAAGATATGGCGGCGTTGTTGAAAGAGAATCCCAATCATCATGGACCGATCAGGGAGGCGGATTGCACGGCGTGTCACGATCCTCATGGGTCCTCTCATTTCAACCTGTTGAGAGAGGCCTATCCGGAGCTGTTTTATGCGCCATTCAACCCGGACATCTATAGACTGTGTTTCAAGTGTCACAGAAGCGAACTGGTCACCTCCCAAAACGGGCGGGGAGTGACTCAGTTCAGAGACGGAAATCTCAATTTGCACTACGTCCACGTAAATCGAGAGACGCGCGGCCGGACTTGCAGGGCCTGTCACGCCGTCCACGCAAGTAAGAATTACGCCCATATCAGTGAAACGGTTCCGTACGGGCAATGGCAGTATAAGCTCGGATTCAAACCGACAGAAAATGGCGGCAGATGTGAATCGGCCTGCCATAAAGCCAGAGAATATGATCGAACAAAAATAACGCCATTCGCAGAACCATTGGATGGATTGGATGGCCCGACACCAGAGAAATAGATTACAGGTGATAAGCAAGACTGGGAAACTGTAAAATTCAGGAAATCGACCATGCAAAATTTTGTAGATTACTTTCGATCTTCCGCATTTTTGATCCTATTGCTATTTGCAGACGCAAACTCTTCTGTTCATGTTCTTTCTGAACTTAATCAGTTTGATAAGGCACCCGAGTTCGCCTTACCGAAGTTGACCTCCCCGGCAGAGACCTTGGATTTGCAGACGATAGATCGACCCACCATTCTGATCTTCGGAGAACCTTACAACCAACAAACACTTGAATCTCTGGTAAAACTGAAAAGGATCGTTGACGCCGTCGGTTTGGCCGAAGCCGACTTACGCGTTTTTCTGATTGTCTCGAACACACCGGATCAGCAGCAGTTGACGCAACTTCATGAAGAAGGGAAAATCAGTGAAGAAATACTGCTGGATAAAAACCTGAAGGCCTTCGGTGATTACGGGATTACAGTTTTGCCAAGTACAATTGTAATAGACAAGCAGGGCAGAATCGACCTTGCTTTGTCCGGCGTTCCACTTTCGTTCACTGATATGGTTGAAGACGCCATCCTTCTGGCTACGGAGCGCATTACGCGCCAACAGTTTGAATCTTCCCGGTCTGCCGCGCAGCAAACTAACGTTCAGCAAGAATCCGTCAAGCGAGCTCACCGTCTTGCCGGTCTGGCCAGGCAATTGGCGAGAAGAGATTATACCAAACTTGCCTTGAAACGGTACAATGAAGCGTTAGAACTCGACAATACGTACGCCGAGGCAAGAATCGGTGTGGCAAGGTGTCTTATAAAGCTTAACCTGCTCCCGGACGCTATTGAAGAGTTGCAGAAGATACTGCGGAGCAATGCCGAAGACGTAGAAGCAAATCTTGTCATGTCACAAATCGAGATCATACAAGGTGGAGATGGCATCATGGAGGGCAAGCAGAGACTACGGCGGATTTTGGCGACGAATCCGAACCACCCGGAAGCCAATTATCTCATGGGTATGGCTTGCGAGGCTGAAGGAGAAAACGACCATGCGCTGAATTACTACAAGAAAGCCGCCAAGCGACTGCTTGAAACGAGCACGAATTGACACGTCCCGCATTTGAGGCATAGAATGAAAGGACCTTGAGATGGACAGTAATCAATCCCAACACAAACGTGATGCTGATTCTCGCCGAAAAGCGGATTCACGGGAACCGGTTCCCGTCCGGCGTGACAGGCGAGGCTTTTTCCACGCGTGTTTTGCCCTGATGGGCGGTATCGCCGCGTGCGTTGTAGCGCTTCCGGTTTTTTCGTTTTTTCGCTTGCCGAAGCGAATCAATACGGTTAAAAAAATCGAAGTCCCCATCGCGGATTTGAGCGAGGATCAGGCGATGTTTTTCGACCGGCAGGGTACACAAATTGCACTAGTATACACAGAGCAACAGCCCAAAATCTTTAACGCCGCGTGTACTCATTTGGGGTGCCTGGTAACGTGGGACCAAAATGAACATCTTTTCCATTGCCCGTGCCACGGAGCTGTTTTCGACGACAAAGGACAGGTCGTCAGAGGCCCTACTAATATTCCTTTGAAAAAGATTGACTTCGAAATCAAGAATAACGTGATCGTAATCTCGTAGGATGCAATGAGCAAGCTCATCGAATTACTCAACCGAATCAGAAAAGAACTGGACGACCGTTTCGAACTGACTCCCGTCGTTCAAAAGAACCTTACTCAAAAGAAGGTTCCCCGTACGCTCAGCTGGGCGGGGTGCTTTGGAGGGCTCGCCTTCCTGATCTTCATGATCCAGGTCTTTACCGGCATCTTGTTGCTGATGTACTACAAGCCGGACCCGGAACGCGCCTGGGACAGTGTGACGTTCATCAAGAGCAACGTTCCAATGGGCTGGTTGATTCAGCGGATCCATTCCGTGGGGGCCAATATGATGATCGCCCTGGTCTTCCTGCACATGGCGCGCGTCGTCTATCTGCGAATTTTCCGTAAACCGCGTGAATTACACTGGATTAGCGGCTCGGTCCTTTTGTTGGCAACGACGATAATGGCCTTTACGGGCTATCTGCTTCCGTGGACGCAGCTTTCGTACTGGGGAGCTAAAGTGGGAACTGAGATCCCTTCGGCCGTTCCACTACTGGGAGAGCTCATCGTCGTATTGATTCGACGAGGACAGAACATTAGCGGTGAAACTCTAGGATTCTTCTTCGCCATGCACATCTGGGTTCTGCCTGCACTCTCCGTTTCCATGATGGTGATGCATTTTCTGATGATACGACGAACCGGGATCTCACGCCCTTTGTAACAAGAATATCCGATCAAGCGGGAGATTTATAAATGGGTGTTGACTACCGAGAACAATACAAACCGGAACATTTAGAGCCTTTTTTCCCCAATGAAATCGTAAAGATGATTATTGTGGTGCTTTGTACTCTTGCCTTCCTGATGTTCTTGGTCGTTCTGCCGACGTACCTGGAATATCTGGGAGTCCACGGAGTTGCTCACGCGGAGGATCCCGCCGATCCTTCGACGACGCCGCCGCACATCCGTCCGGAGTGGTACTTCCTCGCGGTATACCAATATCTTAAATTGATGCCTTCGGAGGTGCTGGGCATCGGCGGCAAGGCCCTCGGGATTCTTACCCAGATGATCGTTGTGATCCTGTTGTTTCTGGTACCCATCTGGTACCCCCTCCGAGCGGCCCGTGTGAACAAGAACGAATGGCCTGCCGGTCTATCAATTTTCATTCTGCAATGGCTCGCGTTTCTCATCCCTGCAGCCGTCTTATTCTGGTTTCACAGCAAAATGCCTGATCCCTATCGTGACGTGATTCATCCTATGTTTGTTTGGCCGGTGTTATGGTTTGTCGTGTACGTCACCGTTGGCTACCTGATGCGTAAAGTCAAATTGCGCAATGCGTTCGAGTGGTTGAAGCTGCTCAATACCGGAGTGATCTTCATCGGTTTCCAGGCTCTGATATTCTTTGTCGTTCTGGGACAGGGACTTTCATGGGCCATAGGACCTGCTACCGGCTATCTCACGGGCTTAGTGTTTTTTGTGCCTTCGACAATGATTATCATCTGGTTCTTGGTAAGACGCATCAGCGGAGAAGACCAGGCCGTTCGTGCGAAGATGATGGCAGGACTGATTACCGAGGGGCTTGTTCTGTTTCTGGGTCTGACGATTTGGGCGATGTGGC
>JARRQQ010000160.1:0-7987 GCA_037381725.1 Sedimentisphaerales bacterium | reverse complement strand
TGCAAAACAGGGTATTCTGCGCCGCCAGGTCCGTCCCGTCGACAAAGACGACCTGGACCTTGTCGCCCACGGCCTGGTAGAGCCTCTCGAAATTTTTCAGCGCGATCTTCACCTGGCCGGCAAAAACCGCCTTGATATAGTCCCTTCGTGTCACCGTGCTGATGTACCATTCTTCGATGTCGCGAATCCCCTTCGGATCCTTGAGGCCCGGGGCCGGGACGTGCGCGATATCGCCAAGGCCCGCGCTCGGAAGGCCCATCGCAATCGCAAGGTCGGTATTGTTGAACAGATCGTCTGCCTGCTGTTCGTAGAAGGTCAGTTCTTCTTCGGTCAATAGCGTAAACTCTTCGAGGTTATCCGCCGGGTCGAGCTTCGCATCGTCGATGGGATGCTGGCGTATGATCGCATCGAAGTAGAACCCACCCTTCGGCATCCGAGTCGACGGGCCAACGGACGTGTCTCCCTGGGGATATTGGAGAATGCTCCCGTCAGGCTCGGGCGTCGTATTGAACTTGCCGGGAACTAATACGTTCGTCCCGTCGAACGTTCTCCAGGGCTTGAAGTCCGTATTAGCGAAACCGAAATGGTTCCTCGTGGCCGGCAATTTCACCACGTCGATCTTCAGCGCTTCCAGCAAATCCGCCGCTACCTCGCCCAACATCTGGTACGGCTCATCGACTTTCACCGGCTCGCCCGGCTTGTCCAAACCGAACGCTTGACGCAAATGCGCCACAACGCTTACGTGCGCCCCGCTGGTGTTCGTCCCGCCCAGGTCCACGGGAACGCGATCGACCGGCTCATAGCGAAGCGCGCGGAGAACCCGCTCCCGGCCGGTTATCGACGATTTGCCATCGAAATCACTGCCCATAGAGACTCTCCTAAAACTCCACCCCTTGGATTCCCAAACAATGTTTTCGTCCGGTTCGTATTCTATCACGTCCAAGGCGTATTGACAAAGGTTACGTTCTTGTCCAATAAGCAATTAAGTAGTCCGCCGACATGGACGATGGAGTAGTGAAGGGTTGACAAATGCGCTCGGAGGCGCGATAATGTTTTGTAAGCCCTGGATGAAGGGGCTTTTTTTGTGTTTTTGGCGTGAGAAAGGATAGATTATGAGAATTTGCCCTCTTGGCAAAATTGTCGCGCTTTGTCTTGCGATACTCCTTGCCGGTATCAGTTTGAGCTGTCGAGAAAAGCCCGCCCAGCAAGTGAATACCGATAAGCCGGACCCCAACGCGACGTCCGAAAACGCTCCTTCCGAGCCGGACGTCAATGCGCCCGCCCAGCCCGCCGAGTCAGACGTCGCCGCCATCGTTGACGGTGTGAAGATCAAGGAAAGCGCCGTGATCGAGCTTATCAAGCCTCAGCTTGACCGGATCGACCAACAGGGCGCGAGCCTTCCGGCCGCGGTGGCCGAGCAATATAAGAAACAGCTCAAAGAACAGGCCCTGGAACAATTGATCCGCAGGCAGTTGTTGGACGAGAAGATAAGGCAAGCCAACATCACCGTGACCGACGAAGAGGTCAGCAAGCAGATTAGTGAGATCGCAGCCGCCCAGAATATGTCGCCCGACGACTTCAAGAAGACGATGGAACAGTACGGTCGGAACTTCGACGAGGTCAAGCAGGACGTCCGAAAGGCTCTGTCCCGCAACAAGTTCATGGAGGCACAGTGGGCGGGCAAAATAGACGTTACCGAGGAAGAGGCGAAGAAATACTACGACGAGAACCAGAAGCGATTCAACGTGCCCGAGCAGGTCAGGGTAAGCCACATTCTGATACGATACGGGCCGCACGACCCGAATGGCGATCCGAACGAGGGGAAAGCGGAGGCCAAGGCGGAGGCGGAGAAGCTGCTTCAACAGATCAAAGATGGTGCCGATTTTGCCGAATTGGCCAAGGCTCACTCGGACTGCCCCTCGGCGCCCAAGGGCGGCGATCTGGGGTTCTTCGCAAGGGGCAAGACGACACCGCAGTTTGAAAAAGCCGCCTTCGCGCTGAAGGTCGGCCAGATCAGCGACGTCGTGGAAACCGAATACGGCTACCACATCATCAAGGTCACAGATCGTAAAGACGCCCACGTGGTTTCATTCGAGCAAGCCAAAGACGGCATCATCAAGGAGTTGACGGAGAAGAAACAATTGGACTTCGCCGAGAAGTATATCGACTCGCTCAAGGCCCAGGCCAAGATTGTCTATCCGTCCAAACCGTGACCCCCGTCCGGAACAGTCACTCGTCGTACGATGTTTCGTAGATGGCTCGGCCGTGCTGTGAAATTGCCATGCCGACCCATTCGGCTGCGCTCAGAAGAGGCTCTTTAGGCTCTCTGGTCCGCTCGGTCAGGACGTGCCCGCCAGGAGCGTCGCGGGATCGAGATTGGCGGCTTCAATGCCTTTGAAGTAGTTCGCCGTACCGACCTTCAGCTCGATCGTCGCTTCTTCGTCGCAGACAATAATGCCCTTGGGATGCATTTGGAGAGCGCTGATGGTCCACATGTGATTGACGCTGCCTTCGACCGCGTGCTGGACGGCCAGCGCCTTGTTGTGGCCGCTGACGATAATCAGCACCTCTTCGGCCTCCATCACCGTGGCAACCCCGACCGTCAGAGCGGTCTTGGGCACCTTGTTCACGTCGCCGCCAAAGAACCGAGAGTTAGCGACGATGGTGTCATAGGTAAGAGTCTTAACGCGCGTCCGCGAGGCCAGCGACGATCCCGGCTCATTAAAAGCGATGTGGCCGTCCGGGCCGATTCCGCCGAGAAAGAGCTTGATCCCGCCTAGGTCCTCTATTTTCTTCTCATACGCCTCGCACTCGGCGTGGAGGTCCGGCGCGTTGCCGTTGAGGATGTTGACGTTCTCCTTCTTGATGTCCACGTGGCTGAACAGATTGGTCCACATGAACGAATGATAACTCTCCGGGTGATCCTCGGGGATATTCACATATTCGTCCATGTTGAAAGTGACGACATTCTGGAAGGAGACTTTTCCTTGCTTATTAAGCCGGACGAGCTCCTTATACGCCCCCACCGGCGACGATCCCGTGGGAAGGCCCAAAACGAAAGGCTTGGACGGGGTGGGCCCAAACTCGTTGATGCTCTTGACAATATAGTTTGCGGTCCACTTGGCCGCCATATCATAGTTAGGCTCAATAATGACTCTCATAAATTCTCTTCTCCTGGATACCAAAACAATGTAAGAAACTGCGAAACGATCGTGGCAGATCATATACGACAGGCCCGGAGTACGCAAATCCTTTTTGTGCATCTTCCCACGAGTCTTCTAAATACCTGATTTTCTTGGGAAATCGCACGGTACGACCGGGGCAATCCCTATGACCGCGTGCAAGCAGTAGTACGGGCGTCCCGGCCGTCAAAGAAGAGCAATTTGAAAACCCGGTGTGTTTTTATAAGACATGGGCAAGATGCCCATGCCACGACAAAACGCCTTCTTATACACGTCCTAAGCTCGTTGGCATTGGCGCAACCGTTCCATCCGGCCGATCAACTCGTCGCCCAGCGCTGTTTTGCGGATGACATGCTTTTCGATCTCCTGGACGAAGCTGTTGCCTTCAAACGTCCCCCTGACCTGCTCGAAGTCGATTTTCTTGGCCTCCCCGCCGGCATCGAGCCCGTAGCCCGTCTGAGCGGTGGCGGCGAATTCCTTGCTGGCATCGGCGCGTAACATGCGGTCAAGTTCGACAACAGCTTCCTTCCACTTGCTCGTCAGGGCGATCACGTCATCGGGCGTGACATCGTCGACGGTCTTGTTCAGATGGCGCTGTAGGACATCGACCGCCCACGCCCACTCATATTCGGGATAATTCTCATGCATAGAGCGAAAGCTGTCCGTCACCTGTTCGAGAAGACCGATCCGGCCGCTCTCAATATCGCTGAGCATTTTCTGCACAACCTGCTCGGGAGCCAGCAAGCCCGCCAGGTCCACCCACGTGCCCGGCCCGATGGAAGTCCGCGGCTTGAGTGCTGCCCGCAGGTCGTCAAGGCTCATGAATTGCCTGCCCTCCAACCGCTTGAGCAAACAGTTGCCCAGGAACTTGTCGATTCCCATCTGGTATAACGTCACGCCGCGATCCAACGACGAATTTCTGATCTTGACACTGTGATACGTGAAGTATTCGGAGGTTTCGCCGGACGTGTCCTTGAGCCGGCCGAGCAAGTCCCGGCCGCGAATCATCTTTTGAATTGTATATGGACTTAGCAGCTTGAAATTGATGTAGTCCAGCTTCTGAGGCGCCTTTCGCCGGTCGCGCTTCGGCCACTTTCGAGCATCGCGGACTGTGCCCACGCTTCGCAAATTCACGCCGGGAACGAGAATGCTCTCGTCCTCGTGCTCGATCAGATAGGAGAAAGGCAGGTCCGACGTATCCGAGTTTCTATAATGCCGGCCCATCACGACCGTAAACGCCCCGACCTTTGCCGGCCAGAGCACATAGGAGTCGCTGGCGGTCTTGGAGCCGCGCTCGACAATACCCTGATGGACGGGGCCGAGTTTGTACATGTGGTTGCTCTGGTTCGTTCCACTGCCGGCGTTCAAAAAGGAGAACAAGCCGGAAATCAACAGCGTGGATTTGTGATGCGTCACCGTGTACGGCCCGGCGAAGATCGAGCATGCCTCGCCGTGAAAGCCGCCGCAATTGGCGAAAAACACGGAGTTCTCCGCCGAGTATTGCCTCGATAGCTCGGTGCTCTGGCCGACGAAGCACCTGTATATGATGGTTCCATCTTTGATTTTCGATCCGCTGCACGCGATGAAATCGTCTGCAAAAACGCCGGGTCCGATATAAATAGGGTCTTCCGGGCAGCTATTGACCGAACCGTTTTCGAGCTTGTTGACGCCTTCGATCGAGGCGGCCGGGCCGATCTTCACGTTCTTGATGATCCGGCAGTTCGACAATCTGGCCCCCCTGCCCACGAGGCCCATCGAGCAAGTCACAGAAGAGACATAGTCCGCGATCATCGCCCGCAGTTTCTCGATAACCTTCGGTTTGTGCCGATAAAATGCGAGCACATAAGCCATGTGAGCGGATAGATGGTCGTAGATGGGTATTTCTCTTCCGCCGGCTTCGTTCACAGCGGCGACCTCTGTCCCGTTGCCGAAGGAGCTTTCGCCCTCCACCGCAAGCAGGTCGATGTCATCGATCACTGCATCGGCCTCGATGACGTAGTTGGCGACGTAGTTCTTGACCCGGTTGATGTACACGTTGTCACCGATGACACAATTATGAATTGTCGCATCGCTAATCCCAGCGGGCTTGACAAATCCGCCGAAGAAGGACACCTGCTTCTCGAAAGCGCCCAACGTCACGTCCCCGGAAAAATGCGTCGCCTTGACCGTCCGAGCATCGAAACGCTGGGCGACGCAGACCTTCGACCAGTCGTCGCAACTGCATCCCCGCCCCGTCATGAGTGAAATCTCGTTATCGCTCAGGCAACGAAGGGGTTCTCCAAGTCGATCAATTTCGCGTACCATTGTTTTTTGCTCCCGGTTGGCAATTTGTTCGGTGATTCGAGCACGGCGCGTGATTCTCCTCGCTCGGTCCGGCTCAGCCGAGCCAATACCCCGTTCCGCCGGCGCACAAATCAACACCTTTGTAACAGCCGATCTGTTAGATTGAATCGGTCTAACGGCCTCCAAAATTTAATCAAACAGGAAGAGAGATTCTCAGAGGAGCCGGGACAAATTGCACATTTCGGGCAGTTTCGTTGCTCTGAGCCCGAGGCGCTCCCTCGCCCCGGCGAGGAAATTCCCGGCAAAATTTGAAGTAACGCGCTGGAGGTTGCCGATGTTTTAGGATATAGTTGATATTTTGGGAAAAGATGGTAAGGTGCATACTCTCAGGGATGGGGTAATGCCAAATCAGGCAAGAGTGGTAAAAGTTTTAGCAACTCTGCTGGCGTCGATGACAATTGGGGCTGTTGTTCTCATGGCTTTAGGCCACAATCCCCCGTCCGCCGGCCCGTTCTCTCTTTGGACCTACCAAAGGCTCGATCCCGTCAAGAACGTCATCGCCTCGCGGGCCGCGCAATCGCCGGACCGCTGGAACAGCATCGAGATTCATTACAGCGGCACCAAAGGCGGCGACATCAAGCAGTTGGCGGCGCTCAACCGGTTAGCGAATCCCGACGATCTCAATTGTCATTTCTGTCTCTGCAACGGCAACGGCGGCGGCGACGGCAAAATTCAGTCCACGGAACTCTGGCAAAAACAATGGTCGGCCATCCCCAGCCACACCTGGTACGGGAGCAACCGAACCGTCCGTATTTGCATCGTCGCTGACGGCAAAACCGTTTATCCCACCGATTCCCAAATCAAACGAATGCAAGTCCTGGTCGAAGAGCTTTGTAAGAAGTTCCACATCGGACCGGACTCTATCTACTACCCACGCGACTGGCGGTAGAGAGCGATTTTCGATTTGCAATTTGCGATTTATGACGCGCAATTCATCTGCGCCATGCAATCGTTGTGAGGCCAAGGTAAGGTAGTGGTTAAGTCGTGGAATGCAGTCGTGTCTTGTATCGGCGACGGACAAACGACCAGACGTAGTAGACGGGGATGCCCACGAGAATGCTGCCGAGGCTGCACGCCGAAGGCTTCGGCCATAGCTTGAATGCGAACACCGTCATGAAGAGTATCACCACCATGAAAATGGCCGGAACAATCGGGTAGCCGGGCACGCGAAACGGTCTTTCCATATCAGGCCGGCGCCATCGAAGAACGTATACGGCGGCAATAAAAAGTAGCGC
Source organism: Sedimentisphaerales bacterium (assembly GCA_037381725.1). Taxonomy (GTDB): domain Bacteria; phylum Planctomycetota; class Phycisphaerae; order Sedimentisphaerales; family Anaerobacaceae; genus JAFGTG01. Next base: position 1,227 of record JARRQQ010000160.1, on the reverse strand, counting down.
AAAGACCGATAATCCAACCGATGCATACTGGTACAAGGTCCCAAAATCGGTTACGAACAAGATTGTGATGGCACACGCGCTCTGTGCGATCATTGCGTAGACGGGGACACCCCCTTTCACGCTGACACGCCCCGCTATCGAGGGAAACAACCCATCTTTCGCCATGGCGTAGTAGACTCTTGGGCCGGTGAGAATAAAAGCGCTCACCGTCGCCAGGAACGTCAGTCCGAGCACAACGGTGAAGACGCTCGAAGCCCTCGGGCCGAAAAGATTCGCGACCGCCAATTGAGGAACCTGCTCGGCGTTGCCAAATCCCACCTTGGCCAGAGGCACCGCGTAGGCGAAAGTCAAGTTGACGGCTAAATAGAGCACGACGACCAAGCCCGTGCCCAGAAGCAATGATCGCGGGAGCGTCTTGCCCGGGTTCTTTACCTCGCCGGCCAGATAGCTGGCCGCGTTCCAGCCGCTATAGGCAAACATGACGTAGAACAACTGCGATGCCGCCGTCCCTAAATCGACTGTCCCGGCCGGCTGCCCTTCGGTTATGTTCGCCAAGCGCCCCTTGCCGAAGAGAAACGCCGCCAGGACCAGAACCACAAATAAGCCAAACTTGAGAATCGTCGTGAGATTCTGTGTCCAGGCGGATTGACGGTGTCCGGCGAGATTGGGCAGCGTGACCACGGCGATGATGACAGCGGCCGCGACGTTGACCCAGTATCCCGCCCCGGCCTGGTCCGACAGGAACGGCGTCAACAGGTACAAAGCCGCAATGTGGGCAGCTACCGCCAGCGGCGCCGAGAAGCCAACAAAAAAGGAGGTCCAGCCCGACAGAAAAGCGGGCATTGGACCGTAGGCCTCGCGAAGATACACGTACTCTCCGCCCGCCCGGGGCAGAGCGGCGGCCAGCTCCGCCACACAAAGAGCGCCGCACAAGGCGAGCAACCCGCCCAAAGCCCAGAGTCCGAAAATGACGGGGTAATTCTTGAGCGAAGCCATCATGTAGCCGGGCGAGACTAAAATCCCCGTCCCGATCATGCTGGCGATGACCACGTAAGTCGAGGTGGACAGGCCGAATCCCCGTTGCAGCTCTTGCCCGGGCGCGCCGTTCGCCGATGATGCAGCCGAATCCGTCACGTTCGCTTCTCCAATGTCGCTCGATTAAGACCGTTTATGCCTTTAGGGAATTCGCCAGCATTTGGCCCCAGATCTGGCGCTGCTCGATCAATG
>JARRQQ010000159.1:0-7988 GCA_037381725.1 Sedimentisphaerales bacterium | reverse complement strand
ATGAAAAAGACACTTTTGGCCCTTGCCGTATGCACGATGGTTATGAGCATCAGCGCTGCCGCAAGGGCCGGCTTGACCAACGTATGGATTGGGGGGGACCGAGTGGTGTATGACCAGGCCAATGATTTGTATTGGTATCCGTATCTGACAGACACAGTGGGTATGATCAGGGCCACACAGGAGGGTTTTATCACCGGCTTGAACGCCAGCGGCTATGGCGGCATGAAGAGTTGGGAGATGGCCGACTGCGATCAGCTCATTGGCCTGAGGAAATCCCTCTGTTCCATGGCGGACACAGTTATGGAATACACGTTTCCTGGCACGGAAGGCTTGGAGCGGGACGCCTCCTCACCCTATCTGGCCTGGTCCGTCCGTGCCGACCAGTTCTTCACTCCCACGAACATGACCACTATCCCGCCCCTGTTTGGCGATGCGCTCATCCAGGTTTTCAACGGACGCATCGCAGACAGTTGGGCCTGGCGAAATAACGGCGACGGCAACCCTGCAACCTGGTCATACGGCCAAGCCGACGACCATTTTGTAGCGCACTCGTTCATGACTCCTGACGAATTTGCGACCATGACCTTCAATCTTGACGTCCACTACCTCCAAGACGGGGAGACGTATCAGGATATGCCTCTCCCAGGCGGCTTTATTGTCGGGCCTGTCGGCACATGGATCGTCTCAGAAGCCAATCCGGTTCCAGCACCCGGCGCATTGCTGCTCGGCGCCATGGGTGCCGGCTTAGTCAGTTGGCTTCGCCGACGCAGAACGCTGTAAAGGAAACCTACCAGAGTTATCGTCTCACAAGGTTGTCAGTCCGGCGTCTGTAGCCCTTGGAGCTTTGTCTGCTCGCGAAGTCTCTCTCGACTGCACGCCGGGGCGCCTTTCCTAGCTTCTGCGAAAGCAGACTTTCCAAAGCACACTTCTAAAGAACAACATCACGCTGTTGCAAGTCGGCAAAGACTTCGGTATCTTGTGCATTGGCCGGGCACACGCGACCATTGGACTTAGGTAAAGACCAGGCGAGCAAATGGAAGGCGAACGCGAACATTACGAGCAGCGGATTCAAACCGTATGCCTGTTGATTCTGACGGCGATGGCCATCGCGGGCGCGATGTATTTCTTCAGCAGTGTGCTGATCCCGTTTGTTCTGGCTCTGTTCCTGACGCTGTCCCTGGCGCCGGTCATCGACGTTCAGATGCGATGGCTCCACGTCCCGCGTCGCACGGCAATATTAATCACGGTTGCCATCGGGTGCGGGTTCCTCGCGGTGGGTGCGTTGCTGGTTACGGCGGCCGCCGATCAGATCATTCAAAACCGAGACGAATACGAGAACCAGTTTCAGGAACTACTCTACAAAGCCCGAGGCCTGCTCCCGCCCGAGTGGTACACCGAACCCAACAAGCCGAGTCGCGACCCTAACGCTCCGGGCGCGCGTCGCGCCGCACGTGCGTACGACCCCAACGGGTTTGTGCGCGACGTGAACAGTCCGACCGGCCGGACCCACCAGTGGCCACGAGCCCGCCCATCGGCACAACTGATTCGCATTCCCGGCAGCACAGTGCGCGCGGTGCTCACCGATATTGCCAGCAGCGTCATGGGCGTGATCTCGAACAGCCTGCTCGTGCTGATCTTCATGATCTTCATGGTCGCCGGCAAGGGTCTGCTCAAAGCTCCGACGGGCAGCTTGTGGTGGGAAGTTGAAACGCGCGTCAAACGCTACCTTCTCACGATGTTGCTGACCTCCGGCGTTACCGGGATCCTGGTCGGGCTGGCGCTGACGATCCTCGGTGTCGGTCTCGGATGGATGTTTGGCTTTCTCGCGTTCCTTTTGAACTTCATTCCGAACATCGGCTCAGTCATCGCCACGATACTCCCGCTGCCGGTGGCCTGGATCGATCCAAACCTCGGCTTCATCTCGAAGCTCCTTGTTCTGGTGATTCCGGGCAGCATCCAGCTCTTCATCGGAAACATCGTCCAACCCAAAATGATGGGCGAGTCGCTCGACTTGCATCCGATCGTGGTACTGATGTCGCTGATCTTCTTCGGAACGATCTGGGGAATCATTGGAATGTTTCTGGCAGTCCCGATTACGGCGGTCCTGAAGATCTTGCTGGAACGATTCGGCTACACCCGCGCGATTGCCGAGCTGATCTCGGGAAGGATGGACGTGCTTACGAAAAGTCGCGCGCCGACGAGTTGAGATTCTCCTGGCCGTGAAACGGACAAAAGATCCTCCGCTCGGTCGCAGAAGAACGCCTCGGTGGGTTTTTTTGGGACTTTTTGTTTGCCAGTCCGCTCGTCCAGCGGTACAATCCCGTCAATCTCTGACTTAGTGGAGTGAATGTCTACGGAAAAGAAAAGGTAAGGGAGCAAATCATGAAGAAGATTCTCATCGTCGCAGGTAGTGCCACGTTAGTGTTCGGGCTGGTGCTAGCAGGCTGCAAAGGTCGCGCCGAAGATCAGGCGGAGATTCAACGCCTTCAGACGGAGCTGACGAACGCGAAGACGGCGGCTCAGACGGCTGCGAACAAGGCCAGTAAAGAACGCGAAGAACTTATGGCTCAGCTCAAGACGCGCACGCAAGAGCGCGATACACTCCAGAAGCAGCTTAACGATTTACAAGGACAAGGAGCTTCGCGCGAGCAACTCCAGCAGCAGGTTACCGAGTTGACGGGCGAACGACAACAATTGCAGAAACAGCTCGCCGACGCGACCGGCGAGCAGAAGACGCTTCAGCAGAAACTGACCGAAGCGACCAACGCGAAAGACGCTTTGCAGAAACAGGTTGATACGCTGGACAACTCTCGCGAGACGGCGGCCGCCGAGGCAAAAGCGGCTCAAGCCAAGGTCGAGGAGTTGACGGCCAAACTCCAGACCGCCACGGAGAAGGCCGGCGATCTCGAGGAGCAGTTGCAGGCCGCAGGGGTTGGTTCGAACGAAGGCGTCGACGCGCCGGCGATCCAGGCGATTGAGAGTCCCATCATTCACAGCTTCACCACGACCCGTCCACAAATAGGCCCGGGACAGAAATCCACGTTGAGCTGGTGGGTAACGGGTGCCGATAGCGTACGCATTGAACCTTACGTCGGGCCGGTCGGCGTCCTGGGGTCCAGAACGATCGCTCCGACAAAGACCACGACCTACACCCTGACCGCCATCAACGAAAAGGGGCAGAGCACCGTGACCCGGCGGATCGAAGTCCAGTAGACGTCGGCGACACGCGGCCTGGGTATTCCACCCGCATCTGAAAAAGAAAAAAGGCCAGAAGCGTTGCGCTTTTGGCCCATTGGTTCATTGTCTTTATGCGATGAGTTGTGAGAAATCCTGTGTGGACTCATTCCGATAGAGGCGGCGGACGGATTTGGTTCGGGGAATATGTCTGCTCAAATACGCGGTCTTGCCTCGCCGGCTGAGGCTCGAACTGCTGCTTGGTGCGGGTCGTCGCCCAGCCGTTCAACATAGCCAGGAACAACCACATCACGTCCACTTGATATCTATGCACTTTCATCCTTTGACCCCAAAAAAGTCAATGGTTCTATCGGCGCACGCGCAAATTTTTCCTTAATGGAATCTCCGTCTTGCGGCCTTGCCGAAGGCGCGAAGAAGAATCCCCCCTCACCCCAAAAGGCCGATATCAGCGTCCAAAACGGGATACGCTGGTGCGCATGAGGCCCGCTCATTCGGCGTGTAATTCCAAATCGCCGTTCCCCATGCTGATTTGCCGTTTTTTTAGAGACGGACGCGTAGGCCGAAAGATTTTTGAAATTTGTCATGCGCCCACCGCCGGAAAAGTAGATACTTTGTGTCCACTTTATGATGGACGGAGGATTCGTCGCTCGGAGAAACGGCTCGTTTGCCAACGTGCCCTTGAAGCCCGGACGACCTGTGGTGTCAGCCGGGTACGAATGGGGATCGACCCCTGCGACCGATATTTTCGTCGCCAACTGGTGTGATATGCAGATGCGAGGAAGGCAAGAACAGAGCCCTCCGAACCGGGGCGCTTAGGTTACAGCGTCGCCGAGCGCCACCAGTCATGGTACTTGTCTTCCATATCCGCCTGCGATGGAAAGGCGTAGTAGGCCAGACTCTTTTGGTCGGCGATGAAGAAACCACTTTTGACACAGCGGTAGGGAATTTGCTCTTGCTCAATACGATTGACCGTTTTGGTGATCTTGCTCGTGTCGCCGAGCTCCATCAGGCAGTCCCTGATGTGCTGGACGTTGTGGTAGGGCAGATTGGCGGAGTCTCCGCCCGCCGGGTCGTCGGCCAGGCCGGCCAAGTCCAGTTCCACGAAACAAATCCTCGGCACCGACACCGGCACACTCGGATCAGCGATGAACGCGCCGAAATCGAGTGGGTTCAGCGTGCTCGCGATTAACGGATGCACCGGACAAAGCTCCTGATACAGATGGTACTTGCCTTTGAAATCCGCCGGCGCCTGGGCGCGCTTCAGTTGCAGAGGACGCCCATCCCGCGTGATGAGCCACTGGTCACCGATAGCGTCCAGGGGAATGTGCTCCAGCACGCGATACGTCGAGACGTAAACAGAGTGCTTGGGTTGGCCGTCCTCGTGGGGAACGCAGGCTTTCCTGGCCTTGGCCAAGTCGAAATAGTCGCTCTCGAACTTATTGTCCAACTGGAAGAATATCGCCTGCTCGCGGACCCGTTTCTGGGTCCCCGTCGCCAGATACGTGCCGAACTCGGAAGGGCCGAGCATCGAGACAACCAACGACTCCGGATAAAGAAGAAGATAAAGGTAAGTATCCATTCTGAAGCTCCTATTAACTGATCCCTTTCGATTCGGCCTTATCGCCGATGCTCTTTCACATATCGACGCGATTATACCAGCGGAGGCCGGCCGGTCAACAACTCCGCTCATCTATCCGGCTGGATTCTCGCCCAAAATGTCAAATAGTCGCATCCGCGAAGGCTTCCGGGCGAAACCTATCTCGTGCGTTGCAGCAGAGCCTGAGCGAATTGGCGGAGTGTGTCGGCTTTCTTGCCGAACGGTTCCAGCGCCGCTATCGCCTCCGATGTCACCTGCTCCTGGAGTTGTCTCGATTCCTCCAAGCCTACGACCGCCGGATAGGTGCATTTGGCGGCTTTGAGGTCCTTGCCGGCTGTCTTGCCCAACTGCTCGCTCGACGCCGTTTCGTCGAGAATGTCATCGGCGATCTGAAAAGCCAGGCCGACCTTCAAGCCGAATTCGCACAGGCACTCGAGCTGCCCTTGCGTCGCGCCGCCGCACACGGCCCCCATCGCGGCGGCGCACCGGAGCATCTTGGCTGTTTTGTGGATGTGGATGTGTTCGAGCGCCTCTGTCGTGCCGATGCTGTCCTGGGCCTTCAAGTCCGCCATCTGCCCAGCGATCATTCCCGAAGGCCCCGCGTCCCGCGCCAGTTGACCGATGAGCCTGACCGCCACAGCCGGCGGGTCGATCCGGTTGGCGAGGACCTCGAACGCAAGCGTCAAGAGCGCATCGCCCGTCAAGATCGCGGTCGCTTCGCCAAAGGCCTTGTGGCACGTCGGCATGCCCCGCCTCATGTCATCATCGTCCATCGCCGGCAAATCGTCATGGATCAGCGAATAGGTATGCACCATCTCAATCGCCGCTGCGGCGATCTCGGCGTTGCGATTGACCCGCCCGCCGACAAGCTCACAGCACCAGAGCAACAGAGCTGCGCGGACCCGTTTACCTGGTGATTCGAGCGTGTACGCAAGCGCTTTGTTCAACTCGCCGTGGATGTCCTGGGCATCCAATATCCGCTTGAGCGTGCGGTTGACAGAGTCGGCTTTGTCTCGCAGCCGAGCGTTGAAGTCCACCGTCGAAGTACTGTTATCCATGGTCGATTACACCCTGATGACCCGCTATTGACAATCGCCGTCCGATGGCCGATCATCAGGCCATATTAGAAGAAGGACATAAGACAGTAAAGAGCAAAATGATTCTGATTCTCGGTGTAACGGCGTCCGGCAAGGGGCGACTGGCCTTTGAGCTGGCGGAAAGCATCGGTGCGGAAATCATCAGCATCGACTCAATGAAGGTCTATCACCGGATGGACATCGGTACCGCCAAGCCGCCCAAGGAGGCCCGCGAGCGGGTAAATTATCACCTCATTGATATCGTCGAACCGAGCGATTCGTTCAACGTGGGGGCCTTTCTCGATGCGGCCAGACGGGCCATCAAGCAAATCAAAGGCCGCGACAAAAAGGTCGTCGCCGTCGGCGGAACTGCTTTGTACATCAAGGCATTGTTATACGGGCTTTTTGAAGAAGCTGGAAGTGACGAACGGATACGCGCCGAACTTCGGGCGCGGGCGCAAGTGGAAGGTCTGGCGGAGCTTCATCGCGAATTGACGAGAGTCGATCCCGTCGCCGCCGAGCGCATCGATCCGAACGACGCCCGTCGGATCGTTCGGGCTTTGGAGGTTTACGCGATCACGGGCAAACCCATATCGAGCTTCCAAAAGCAGTGGCAGACGCGAGAGCCCAGGCACGATTGGACGATCATCGGCCTTCGGCGAGAAAAGACCGACGCCAGCAGCCGGATCAACAGAAGGGTCAGGACGATGATCAAGGCCAGGCTGGTCGATGAGGTCAGGTCCCTGCTCAGCGAAGACAAGCCCCTGAGCCAACAGGCCCGTGGTGCCATCGGCTACGCCGAGATCATCGAACACCTGAGCGGCCGAATCGACCTGGAAGACGCCGTCGAGCTAATCAAGAAGAACACCCGTCGCTTAGCCAAAGGCCAGCGAACCTGGTTCAAAACATTCCCCAACGTCCGCTGGCTTGACCTGGCCCCGGATGAGTCGAGCGAGAGCGTTTTCGACCGCACCAGGATGTTGCTGAGCGATATCATCTGAAGCGAGCGAGACAGAGGTAGAACGTGACCATGCGTATCAGTATTGAAACATGGGGTTCGGATGGTGATATTCGCCCGTTGATTGCGCTGGCGGGAGGCTTGCGGGCGGCTGGGCACGGCGTCAAAATCGCGGTTACCAGTGTTGATAATAAGGATTACAGCCAGCTTTGTGAGACGCTGGACGTACAGTACATCCGGGTTCCCGAACAAACCGACTTTGACCCTGATGACCTTGCCGGGAAGATGAAGGGCAAGAGGAATATCGACTTTCTCAAGTTCATCATGCAAGAGATGTATTATCCATATCAGGACCAGATGTACCAGGCGGCTGAGTCGCTCTGCCGGGACAGCGACGTGATGGTCAGTCATTTCCTGGCCCACCCGATGAAGGCGGCGGCTCTCAAGACGGGCACTCCTCTGGTCACGGTGATCCTGTTCCCGGGTTTTGTGCGCACGGCGTTCGCACCACCGCCCGGTTTGCCGAACCTCGGCCCGACGCTCAACCGGCTCGGATGGAGACTCGCGCGGACGGCCATCGACCTGATATTGAAGAAAGACATCCAGCACTTTTGGACGGGCAAGGGGCTGCCGCCCTTCCGCCACGTCATCCCGGACGCATGGCATAGCGAGAGGCTGAACTTGCTCGGGATCAGCTCGGTCTTATGTCCGGAGCAGCCGGACTGGGAAGCACGGTTTCGGGTCTGCGGCTTCTTCGCAATTCCCGACGAGGCGGAGCCGTGGACGATGCCCGCCCAGTTGAAAGATTTTCTGAGCGAGGGTGAGCCGCCCGTGTACATGACACTCGGCACCGCCCAATCGTTGGAGCCGGACAGGAACATGGAGTGTCTCATCGCAGCGGCTCGCAAATCCGGCTGCAGAGCACTGATTCAGACAAGCTCTGAGAACTACCCCGCCAACAGTCGGGACGAAACCCGGCGCATCTACTTCATGGGCAAGACGCCCCACCACCAGATCTTCCCCCGCTGCGCCGCCGTCGTGCATCACGGCGGCAGCGGCACGACGCACTCGGCGGCCCGGTCCGGCTGCCCGTCGGTTGTCGTGCCCTTCACGGACGAACAACGCTTCTGGGGCGCGACGCTGCACCGCCACGGGATCGCGT
>JARRQQ010000158.1:0-8015 GCA_037381725.1 Sedimentisphaerales bacterium | reverse complement strand
CCGAGACTCTCATTCACAAATCATAATTCATAAATCGAAAATCGTTAGTCGTGTCGGAGGGCGACGACGGGATCGACGCGGGCGGCTCGGAGGGTGGGATAGATGCCTGCAACGAGACTGATCAGGATCGAAAAGCCGATCGCACCCAGGCAGAGCCACCAGGGGAAGCGGAAGTAATGCATGTGCGGAACGCCCTGACCGGCCGCGACGCTGTTGATGATGAGGTTGATGACGTTACCGACGATCCAGCCCAGGGCCAGGCCGAACACGCCGCCGAGAAATCCGATCACGCCGGACTCGAAGAAGAAGATCTTTTTGACGTCCTTGTCGCTGGCCCCGACAGCCTTCATGATTCCGATCTCCTTGTATCTTTCGAGGATGGACATGACCATCGTATTGATGATGCCGAGAGCCGCAACTGAGATGCCGATCATCCCTATCGCAAACAGAAACAGGTCCACAAAACGGAAGCCCGTCTTGATCTGTTCAAGCTGGTCGAGCATGGCAAACGTCTCGAAGCCCAATTCCTCCATCCGGTTTCGGATCGGCTCGACGTATTTGGGAGACGTTACTTTGATGCCTACCGAAGAATAACCCCGCGATGGCTGCGTTGACTGAAAGATGTCGGAAACACTCGTGATCGATATCTTCTTCATCTTGTCGGCGGTGCCGTGAGGGATGAAGACGTTGCTTCGTATGGGCATAGGACCCGACATCCCCATCCGCTCGGTGACGCCGGCAATAGTGAACGTGTAACTCTCTCGGGCAAAGGGCAGGCCCGTTCCCTTGAGAAAGGCAAGGATATTCTTGAGGTTCGAGAGGCTAAAATCAACGGTGAGCGTGGAAACCTCGATCTTCCGGCCGATGGTACTTTCCGAGTCTCTCACGTTCAGCCGGCGCAACAGGGAATCGCTGACAATCAACGAGAACTCATCATCGGACGCGTAGAAGTCGCCCGCTCGCAACTTGACGAATCCGGCTTGACAAATATCGGCGGGCAGAACCTGGATCAGGCTGAATTCCTCCTCGTCGCCAAGTCTGACCAAAGCGGGAAAACGCATCTCGGGCAAGGCCCATTCGACGCCTTCGACTTTGCTGAGACTGATGAGAAAGTCATCGTCCAGAACAGGTGCTGGCTTACCGTTGTTTTGCTTCACTTCCGGGACGCGATTGTGGGGCGCGTCGGGATCATCAACTCCCCGGTGGTGGCTGGAGCGTGCATAGACGCCGACGTAGTTGAACAACTCAAGCTCGTTGAACGTGTCCGTGAGGTTCTTCTGCATCCCCTTGCCGAACGCGAACATGGAAACCAGCGCCCCGACTCCTATCACGACGCCGAAGGTCGTCAGGAACGTGCGGAGCTTCTTCTTTCGCAGATTGGAAAAGGACTGTTCGATGTAGTCGGAGATTCTCATGGTTCGACCACTCTGCCGTCACACAGTTGGATGATTTCGTCTGCAAATTCGGCCAGCAGCGGTTCCTCGTGGGAGATCATTACGATGGTCACGCCTTCCCGCTTATTCAAGTCGCCCAGGGTTTGTACGATCTGGCGCGACGTTTTCGTATCGAGATTGCCCGTAGGCTCGTCGGCCAATAGGATTTTCGGGCGATTGATCAGTGAGCGGGCAATGGCGACCCTTTGCTGCTCGCCACCTGAGAGTTCCGACGGCCGGTGGTCCTTTCGCGCGTCCAGGCCCACTCTCGCGAGCATCTCCCCGGCCCGTCTGGTTCGCTCCTTTTTGGGTACGTCGGAAAAGAGCAACGGAAAGGCCACGTTCTCCAACGCCGTGTAGGACGAGATCAGATTGAACGACTGGAAGATCATGCCGACTTGATAGCGCCGGTAGAGAGCCAGCTCTTCCTTCCCCAATGTCGAGATAGATTTGCCCTGGACTGTGATCGTCCCGGATGAGGGCCGGTCCAATCCGCCTAAGAGATTCATGAGCGTGGATTTGCCGGAGCCGGACGGACCGGCGACACCCAGAAATCTTCCTTCGTCCAGAGACAGATTTACGTCCTTCAGGGCGACGACCTTAACGGCGCCGGCTGAATATACCCTGGTCAAGTTTTCCGTCGTGACGAAAGCGTCAATGCTCATGAGTCGTTCCATTCACAGCTTCCGCGTGTGCAAGACCTGCCCTGAGCGGAGCCGAACGGGACGACGCTTGCACACCCTACAGGTTGCCTGGGATTTGTCAGTGTCAGTCCGTGCTTCAGTTAGTGTCTGTCCGCGTCCCGGCTTTTCGCGCCAGGATCGTCTCGATTTCGTCCATCGTGCGGTTCATGGCCGTCATCGTTTTGTCGAACGGCTCGGGGCTGGTCATGTCCACTCCAGCCTCCTTCAGGAGGGCGATCGGATAATCGGAGCCTCCGGCCGACAGGAACGAGATGTACTTCTCGACCGCGCCCGGCTCCTTGTCCAGCACCTTCTCGACCAAAGCGGTGGACGCCGTGAAGGACGTCGCATACTGGTACACGTAGAAGTTGTAGTAGAAGTGCGGAATATACGCCCATTCCACCGCATACAGATCGTTGATGTGGCACACGCCTTTGTCGTCGCCGTAGTATTTCTTCAGAATATCGCCATACAGCTTTGTGAGCACGTCGCCCGTCAGCGGCTTGCCCTGCTCGGCCATCTCGTGCATCCGCAACTCGAATTCGGCGAACTGTGTCTGTCGAAAGACCGTCCCCTTGATTCCATCCAGATAATTCATCAGCAAAGACAAACGCACGTCGTCGTCTTTGATCTCTTCGAGCATCTTGTGAATCAGCAGAGCCTCGTTGAACGTGGACGCCACTTCGGCCACGAAAATCGGATAGTCGGCCGTCGGGTACGGCTGGCTCTTGTTGGAGTAATAGCTCTGCATCGTGTGGCCCAACTCGTGAGCTAACGTGCTGACGTCGTCGTACTGGTCGTTGTAGTTCAGCAGTATGTAGGGATGCACGTCGTAGGCGCTGCCGTTGGAATAGGCGCCCGCCCGCTTGCCCGGCGACGGATAAACGTCGATCCACCGATTGGCGAAGGCCCTTTCCACGACGTGCTGGTAATCGGGTCCCAGCGGCTTGACCGCGTCGAGAACGAGCTGCTTAGCTTCGTCGAACGTGTACTTCAGATCGATGCCCTTGACGACCGGCGCGTACACGTCGGAATATTCCAGGGTCTTGACGCCCAACATTCGTTTCTAGAGATTGAGATAGCGGTAGAACGAATCGAGTTTGTCGTTGACGTTCTTAATCAGCGCGGAGTAAACCTCGACCGGGATATTGTTTTTGTCCAGCGCGCTGTGCAGCGACGAATCGTAATGGCGCGCCCGCGCGTAGAACATGTCCTTTTTCACCTCGGCGTAAAGGTCCGTGCCGAACGTCGCTTTGAACTGGTCAAACGCACCCCAGAAGGCTTTGAACACCGCCTCGCGGTCCTCGCGGTTCGGCACCGCCCGGTAGCGCGTGTAGCCGGCCTTGGTGAGCTTAGCCATCGTGCCGTCGCTCAGCTTGATCTCGGGATAAGGCATCTCCGCGTCGCTGAAGACCCCATAGATCGAGGACGGCGCCGGCGCCATCAAGCCCGCCACGGCGACGATTTTCTCTTCCTTGTCGGACAGCGTGTGAGGCTTCATGCGAAGGATGTTGTCAAGGGCCATCTTGTAGATTTTCAGGTCAGGCTCCTGCTTGATAAAGGCGTCGATTTGGGCTTTGTCCATCTCGGCAATCTCGGGCACGATGAAGGCCGACTTGGAGGTGTAGTTGGTACCGAGCTGCTGCAATTCCTGCTTCATCCCCAAGTGCTTGGAATTGCGCGTATCCTCATCGGATTCCATCGACGCGTAGCTGAACAAACGCCCGAATTCCTTGGAAATCTCACTGTCCAGCTTCATGCACGCCAGCAGTGTGGAGGCGGAGCTCGCCAATTTGCCTTTGTACCGCGTGATCTCATCGAGCCGGCCGGCTAACTGCTGCTTCGCCTCGCTCCAAGCCTGATCCGAAGGATAGAGATCTTGCAGTCTCCATTTGTACTCGGGGGCGACTTGCGATCTTTCACGCGCCCGGACCGACTTTTCCGTATAAGAAAACGCGAGGGCGATTGCAAAAACGGTCATAATGATACCTCGTACTCCGTTCATAATCTGGGAACTCCCGTTGGAAATTGAATATTGACTATTGACGATTGAAAGGCTGGCTCGTTGCCGTAGGTTCCGTGCACGAGCAAATAGTCAATAGTCATTTGTCAATAGTCAATCCCTGATTCCTTATTCAATCGTAATTTCCAGCTTGCCATCAAGCTCTCCAGCCAACGGACCGGTATCCAGTTTTATGATAGCCGTGTAACGTCCGGGCTGAACGTCTGGTTTTCGCCACGAAAACCCACACGTCCCGCCTCACCCATACGCGAGCTTCTCTGAGACGATATCTTTGCCCGCTTTATCCACGATCCTTAAATCAGGCTGGACGTCTTTATAACTTCCGGAATCGTTTTGTTTCTCGGAAAGCCGACCGTAAAGTTCACCGGCCTTGCCTTTAACCACCGGCGAAATATAAATATCTGTACCTTTGGTATAAACGGTTTGTTCTTTCACGTCGCTGTTGTAGCGTTTTGTTTCTTCGACCGCTCGTACCGAAAGAGTCAGTTTGCCTAATTCCGCGTGGCCGGTTTTGTCCGCGTCTATTCTAAACTCGGGCCCTTTCGTGAAATCCACCCTCCATTGATCCTCTTTCTCGGCGCCGTAGTTGAGATAGCCACGTTCGAGGCGATACGCTCCCGTTGGCAATTTGGTTTGATCCGAATTGATCTCGAAGCAAATCGTGTTGTCGTTGGAACCGACAATACGAGCATAGCTCAGCTTTGTTTTCAGGTTTGACTCTCCGTTCAATTGGATGACCAATCCGCCCGTCGTTCCAACGTACGGCTCGAGATCAACGTGTATCTTTTTGTCCTTTTCGTAATTGCCGGATAGCGTTAAATTGTAAAACCGATCTTCGTAATGGATGATGCGACTCAGGTTATGCCTGGAAATGTACCGCCCGGATGAATCCTCGTCGTTGAGAAGAGAATAAGAGCAACGACCAAATGTATCGAAATCGCCCGTAAAACCATTGCCGAAAAGGATCAGCTTTGTCGGCTTATCGTTGAGGATGGATGTCCCTTCCAGAACACAAGAAGGGCTCCACATGCAGTTCGGACGTGATGGCTGCCCATGAAAGGCGACCTGTAACAAAACTCTAAACGGAACCTTGTGTCCGTCCTTCGTGGTCATCGTGAAATCGGGAGTCACAAATTCCGTACGATTGGTTGAGCCAGACTCCACATCTTCGATGGGCAGAATCTTCTCGTTCTCCGACACCTTACCGTCGGCGTTGAGATCGAAATAAAACGCTTCGGCTTTGTTGTCTTTGACTTCGACGGCGGACCACTCAGCGCCTTTGAAATTGGAATTGTAGACCGTCGAAAATACTCCGCCTTTTTCTTTTGCTTCTTTGATAAATGACGTTTCCTGCTCGCGTTGACCGAATCCCCAATAGGCATTGTAGCGAAGCTCGTCCTTGGCGCCGCTCAAGCCACGATATTGCATCTCGAAGACAATCGCCCCGGGCGCGGCCTCAGGCTTCGCTTCCTTGCGGAGGTAGAAGCAGACCGCCAGCAAAGCACCCAATATTAGCAAACCAACCAGAAGCTTTTTCATTTCATGTCTCCCCTTGCTCAGAAGCAAAAGCATTTCAGCAGCCGGCCGTAACGACGTCTCACAATTGCCTGATATCGAAATGTCGGTTTCGAATATCGCTGACTCAGAGCGTATCACATTGTCTCCACAATGACAAGCACGCAAACGAGGCCCTGGTGGAAAATGAGAAGGGTGGCCGGTATAATTGTCTGACCCTAACAATCTCAGATTCGAGTTGAAGAAGGAGAATGCGGATGTTGCAAAAAGACGTATGCCTCGGGGCAGTACTGTTGCTGCTGTTCGTCTATGGTTTAGGCAACGCGGCGGATTCGACCGGAATGTCAACGCCTCGCTTTCAATCGAATACCGACCTTTCCATTCCGGGGTTGGGCTTGCTGTTAGGCGAAGGCGAGAAAGAGCCACATCCTTCAGACTTGGCTACCAACGTGCCGTTCTCCTTCACGTATGGCGGTCAGTCGTCCCGTGCATTGCTGGCTCAATGGGAGATCCAGTCTACTCATCGAAAGACAGACAGCAATCGAACCACTCACCACATCGTTTGGACAGACCTCAAAACGGGTCTGCGCGTTCGGTGGGAAGCGGTGGAATATCATGATTTCGACGCGGTCGAATGGACCTTGTATTTTGAGAATACCAGCCAGCGCGACAGCCCGATTCTGTCAAATATCTACGCCCTGGACGTAAAATTCACGCGAAAGTCGGACCAGGAGTTTCTCTTGCGACATTGGAAGGGAACGCGTACTGCTATAGACGATTATCAACCGTTGACGACTGTTTTGGGTTCCAAGGCGAGCGAGCGTCTCGCGCCGGTCGATGGGCGTCCGTGCAGCGGCGTGTGGCCTTACTATAATCTGCAAACCTCAAACGAAGGGATCATGACGGCGATTGGCTGGCCGGGCCAGTGGGCCGCCACGTTCACGCGCGACGATGGCAAAACGTTGCACGTCCAAGCGGGCCAGGAGGTAACCCACTTCAAATTGTTGGCTGGCGAGACGGTCCGGACCCCGATGATCGCAATGCTCTTCTGGAAGAATGGCGATTGGATCGACGCGCAGAACCTCTGGCGAAAATGGATGATCAAACACAACGTTCCGCATCCGGGCGGCAAGCCTCTGCCCTTGCCTATGTTCAACGCATGCAGTTCCCACCAGTTCGCCGAGATGACCAAGGCCGACGAGCAGAGTCAGAAGGACTTCATCGACAGCTATCTCAAAAAGGGTCTCGAGATGGACTACTGGTGGATGGATGCCGGCTGGTACGTCGGGGCGGCTGAGAAAGGCTGGCCCTGGACCGGTACGTGGGAAGTCGACCGCCGGGCACACCGTTTTCCGCACGGTTTGCGTGCGATCAGCGACTACGCTCACAGCAAAGGGGTCAAGATCATCGTCTGGTTTGAACCGGAACGGGTGGCTGAAGGAACGTGGTTGGCCACCGAGCATCCTGGGTGGATACTGGGCGGCTCGAAAGGCGGGCTGCTCAATCTGGGCGATCCCCAGGCGTGGAACTGGGTCGTCAATCACATCGACAAGATCATTACCGACGAGGGGATCGACTTGTATCGACAGGATTACAACATCGGCCCTTTGAACTACTGGCGTCAAAACGATGCCGAGGACCGTCAGGGCATCACGGAGATCAAATACGTGATGGGCTATCTGGCCTATTGGGATGAGCTGCTCCGGCGTCATCCAGGGATGCTGATCGATTCCTGTGCATCGGGTGGCAATCGCAACGATCTGGAGACGATGCGCCGCGCGGTCCCTCTATTGCGAAGTGACTATCTCTTCGAGCCAGTCGGCCAGCAGGACCATACCTATGCCTTGTCATTCTGGCTGCCTTTCTATGGCACGGGTTACTGCCCATCGAACGCGGGTGGCTGGGGCTGGGGTACGGGCGGCCTATCCTATGCTCCGTACATACGCCGGAGCAACATGTGTCCATCCAATACGGGATGCTTTGACTTTCGGGTCAAGGTGGACGATGAGCTTATTCTGAAGCTTTACCGTGAATGGCGGGAGATCGGCCCGGATTACTTCGGAGATTATTATCCTCTGACAGATTATAGCTTGTCAGAGGGCGTCTGGATGGCCTGGCAGTTTAACCGGCCTGAGAATGGAGAGGGATTTGTCCAGGCGTTTCGCAGGCAAAAGAGTGTCTATTCGGCTGCTCAATTGAAGCTACGAGGATTGGACCCTGAGGCGACTTATGTCTTGAAGGATTACGACGTGCCTGGCACGACCTCGTCGAGTGGCCGGGACTTGATGGAAAAAGGGCTTGCTATCACTATCCCCAAGGCACCCGGAGCGGTTACGATCAAATACTCAATCAAGAAATGAA
>JARRQQ010000157.1:0-8034 GCA_037381725.1 Sedimentisphaerales bacterium | reverse complement strand
CGGCGGACGTCCTCTCGGACTATTGGGCCGACGCGGCCACGATCAGATTGTGGGCCGAGATGGGCGAGGTGGACAAAGCCATAGCTCTGGCCGAGTCCGGCGCCAAAGCCGGCATGGCGGAGGAGTGTTATTTTGCCGCGGGCGACGTGTGCCGCCAGGCGGGTAGATATGCTGACGCGATTGCCTACTATGAGAAGGTCCTGGCTCGACCGGGTTGGGGCCGAGGTCGTGGCCGGGGCGGGCACGGGCGAGGAAATATGCGGCAGCGCGCTCAAGCCAGCCTGCAAGCCACGAAACTCTTCGACGCGCTCGACCTGAAACGAGTGCCCGACGGGAAGTACACCGGTAATAGTGTGGCCTACGCGGGCCAGCTCTACGTGGAGGTGTCGGTCAAGACTGGATGCATCGAGTTGGTCAGGGTCACACAGCATCGAGAGAGACAATTCTATTCGGCTATTACCGACACTATTCAGCAGATCGTCGCCAAGCAGAGCGTCAAGGGCATCGATGCGACCACCGGGGCGACGATGACGGCTGAAGCGATTGTCAACGCCACCGCCAAGGCGCTGGCGAGCGGTGCTAAGTGAATGGATCGGAGACTCTGCTAGGGAGGTAGGCCGACGCATACAGTGGCGTCGCAACCTGTTAGACCGGCGAGTGGAAATTGAAGATGCGATTTGATCTTTTTCTCCCGAGTGCAAAAGAGTCTACGACTCTGCGCAACGCGCTAAAGCGTCTGGGGCCGACGTGGGCGTCCTCGCCGGTTCGACGCCTCTTTCAGGCGGCGTGCCTGATCTTGTTCTTCGTCATGTTCTTCTATGTGTGCTGGCCCTGTGGGTCCGAATACGATCAGGGCAAGATCGGGCAGTTACCCTACGCCGAGTTTTTTCTTGTCCTTGATCCGCTGTTGAGTGTCTCGGCGGCGGTGGCGGCCAGGGCCTGGGTCTGGTCACTGGTAGCGGCCGGAGTAGTCCTCCTGGTGGGTATGGTTCTTCCTCGGGGCTTTTGTGGCTACGTGTGCCCGCTGGGGACGCTGATCGACGTGGTCGACTGGGCCATCGGAAAGCGAACGGCGCGGTTTCGAGTTAGCCGGAGTGGCTGGTGGGTTAACCTGCGATATTATCTCCTGGCGGGCACGCTTACCGCTGCCGTGTTCGGTATCCTGCTGGCCGGCTTCGTGTCCGCTATCGCCGTGCTGACGCGAGGTATGATGTTCATACTGGCGCCGGTGCAGATGGGCCTGGCGAAAGGCTGGTATCTAATCCCTCCGATCAACACGGGACACATCGTATCGATTATCCTCTTTGTTGCTGTATTGGGGCTCGGTTTGCTTCGTCCCCGGTTCTGGTGCGCCTACGTCTGTCCGACCGGTGGGCTGCTGTCTCTCGGAGGCCTGCTGCGCCTGACCGAACGAAAGGTGGAGGTCACGTGCGTGGAATGTGGTCGCTGCGTTCACGTCTGCTCGTTTGACGCAATCCGGGCGGACTACTCCACGCACGCCTTGAATTGCACTTTCTGCCAAAGTTGCGGGGGCGTATGCCCAACACGCTCCATCAAGTTCGTCGGCCGCTGGAATGACGTTAGTCTGAAATCGCTCGGTGAATCGACAAGCAGGCTACCGTCATTCGCACGCCGCCGATTCCTGTTTGGCGTCGCAGGAGCCGTCGGGGGCGGTTCGGCGGCGGGCACGGCCCTGGCGTATGACCGTGCCGGCTACGCCGAGTCCTTTCCCATCCGTCCGCCGGGCGCTTTGCCCGAGCGCAGATTCCGCCGCCAGTGCATCCGTTGCGGAGAGTGTTTCAAGGTTTGTCCCAACAACGTGCTTCAGCCAGCGGGGTTCGAGCTCGGACTTGACGGACTCTGGACGCCCAAGGTCGTCCCGGACTGGGCCGGCTGCCGACCCTCCTGCAACAACTGTGGTCGGGTCTGTCCGACCGGCGCGATTCGGGATTTACCGCTGGAGGAAAAACGTGCCGCGAGGATAGGGCTGGCCGTCGTCAACAAAAAGACCTGTCTGCCCCACGCCCAAAAACAGGACTGCCGGGAGTGCGTCCATGAGTGCTCCGCGGCGGGCTACAACGCGATCGAATTTGTCCGTGTCGGCAGCCGAATGAGTGACCAGGGCGAGCCGATCGCCGACTCTGGGTTTTTGGCGCCCGTTGTTCTTGAAGATAAGTGCATTGGGTGCGGCTTGTGCCAGACGCGATGTCACTCCATTAACGTCAAGAGCACAAAGCTACTGACTGAAAGCGCCATTTGCGTATCGGCGGGGCCGGACAAGGAGGACCGCATTGTTTCCGGCTCGTATCGCGCCTTGCAGGCCGAACGCCTGAAGGACACAAAACAGCAGCATTCCCAGCCGGAAGGTTCGGGCGACACCTATCGTCCCGATTTCCTGCGCTGAGCTTGTGTCCGCGGCAAGTCCGGCGTTATTTCCGTGAAGGCGGTGCCTCGACGTGATACGTTGCGGGTCTCCGGCATGTCCCGGCGAATGGGCTGATTGTGATTGACGGGCGGAACGCTATGATGATTGATCTGCCCTGGACGGATGCTCAGGCCGGGGTGCTTTTCGACTGGGTGGCTCGTGAGCAGAAGGCCACAATTCAGAAAGTCGTGCCCACCCATTTCCACGTCGATTGCGCCGGAGGCTTGGCTGAGGCGCATCGACGAGGTGCGGAGTCCTTCGCCCTGGAAAAAACCGCCGAGCTTTTGAAAAAAATGAATAAGCCAGTCCCCAAGAACTGGTTTGCCGAACGAATGTCCCTGAGTTGTGGGGATACCCGAGTGGAGCTGGCTTTCCCAGGCGGTGGCCACACCGTTGACAATATCGTGGCCTGGATCCCGGCAAGGAAAATCCTGTTCGGCGGATGTCTGGTCAAGGCTCTCAATGCCAAGAATATCGGCAATACGGAGGATGCCGATCTGGCCAGCTATCCCATAACGCTCAGGAAGGTCAAGGAAAGGTATCCGGAGGCGAAGATTGTCGTGCCGGGGCACGGTTAGCCCGGCGGACTCGAACTCATTGACCACACCGTCGACCTTTGCAGCAGGAAACAGTGACACAGCATCGAAGGCATTGCTTACTTGGCGTAAAAATGATGAGTGGTTTTGTCTCGCAAATCATGCAGGAAGCGGAACGCTTGTTACGCCAGGCCGGCTGTCCGAAGATCAACCTTCAAGTCAGACCCTCCAATTCGGACGTTCTTGAATTCTACAAGGCGATAGGGTACAGTATCGACGACGTTGTGAGCCTGGGCAAGCGTTTCGATTCAGATCAGCGGCCCGCGGAATAGAAAATCGTCCCTTCGTTATTGGAGAGATAATGGATAACCTGGTCAGCTTTGATACCCAAAGGCTTCGTGCGGAGCGGCTGCTGGAGGATCACTTCGACCTCATTCATCGAATGCACCAGGATGAGCGGGTCATGGCTCATCTCAGTGGTTTGCGCACGCGCGAGCAGACCTCGGAGTACATGGCGCATAATTTGGCCCACTGGGCCGAGCATGGTTATGGGATATGGATACTCCGGGAACGGGCGACGGGGTTGTTCACCGGTCGGGGCGGGTTGCGGAACGTCACGTTGGAAGGAAAGGATGAAGTGGAGGTGGCGTACGGCCTGATGCCCGAATTCTGGAACAAGGGGCTGGCGACGGAATTCGTCAGGGCCGTCGTGCGAATCGGATTTTCGCAAATAGGGCTTTGCAGCCTGGCTTGTGTCACGCAGCGTGATAACATCGCATCCGTGCACGTTCTGAAGAAGACGGATTTTCACTTCGATGGTGACGTGATCTATAAGGGCAAGCCGCACTTGCTTTTTCGGCGGCGCATCGCGCGAAAACTGACAGAAGGCAGTTGGACGGAAACGGAAATAGTCGCTGAAGAGGTGTTCACCGAAGCTCAGATTCAGACGGTGGAGAAGCTGGCGTACGAAATATGGAACGAGCATTTCACACCTATCATCGGCAAGGCGCAGGTGGATTACATGCTCGATAAATTCCAGTCGGCAAAGGCGGTTTCCGAGCAACTCGAACAGGGCTACCAGTATTATCTGCTGAAGACGGACGCCGGCTTTTTCGGATACACGGGCGTCCAGCCGAAGGATGATGAACTGTTTCTCAGCAAGCTCTACATCGGGGCCTCTCATCGCGGTAAGGGCTATGGACGCAAAGTCGTTCAATTCATCGAGAGCTTGGCGCGGGAAAAGGGACTCGACGAGATCACTCTCACTGTGAACAAGAACAATCTGGACACGATCAAGGCGTATGAGCAATTCGGCTTCGAGAACCTTGGACCCATCGTGCAAGACATTGGCGGCGGTTTCGTCATGGACGACTATCGAATGGCGAAGGCGGTTGATCAGCGGGGGAATGCAAAACTATGACGTCTGAAACCACAAGTCCGATCCGGAACATGTTCGCGGAAGTACCGGCGACGTATGAGCTGGTGGACCACGTCTTGACGCTCGGACTCGACGTGGTCTGGCGGAAACGCGCCGCGCGTGTCGCCGCAGGGGCGGGTGGGACTCAATGGGCGGATGTGTGTACGGGGACGGGCGAGATGGCCATGTGCCTGAGCCGGCTGGCGCCCGTAGGAACGAAAATCTACGCAGTTGACTTTTGCGAACCCATGATGGAAAGAGCCCGAAGCAAACCGAAGGCCGAACATGTCCAGTTTGTCACTGCCGATATCAAGGCTCTGCCGTTCGACGACGAAAGTCTCGACCTGATCACGATGTCGTTCGCGACGCGCAGTATCAACGTAAGCCGGGAAATTCTGATCCAGAGCTTCGCCGAGTACCACCGGGTCCTGAAACCGGGCGGGCGCTTCGTGAACCTGGAGACGAGCCGGCCGCCGTTTGCACCGGTCCGCAAGGGCTTCGACCTCTACGTGAAGCTCTTCGTCGAGCAAATCGGAGGGCGAATCTCCGGCAGCCAAAGGGCTTATGCCTTTCTGGCTCGGACGATTCCCCGTTTTTACCCGGCGGAAGAATTAGCCGGGATTATGCAAGAGGCCGGCTTCGGCGAGGTGACCTTCCAGCGGCTTCTGTTTGGTGCGGCCGCGATTCATGAGGCTATCAAGCGATAAGAGCGCAGGCGACGCACTATGGAAACGAACGACTTAACTTGCCCGGCGTGTCAGGTGCCGCTGAGCAGGCTGGTGACGCCGGACGGGGCGCTGTGGAGATGTGAAACGTGCTCAGGCATGGCGGCTAACCTGGCCGTGGTACGAAAACGCCTCAGTGCCGAGATCGTTAGAGAATTCTGGCTCAAGGCGACGGCCGAGAGCGTGCCATCGAACAGAAAGTGCCCTTCCTGTGCACAGAGGCTCAGCGAGTTCACGGCGTGCGTCAACGAGCAGCGGATACGTCTCGATTTGTGTCGGCCGTGCCAGTTGATGTGGTTCGACAAGAATGAGTTGGGGGCGTTTCCCCGAGTCGAGAAGGTGGAGCGTTCGGACGCCCAGTTGGATTACGCGGCTGCGGCGATGGCTCTTGACATGCAGGCTGACAGTGGCCAGGGCCGAGACGAAAGTCTCGCTAACTTGTGCGTGCAGGCATTGATCGTCATCATACGTCTGATCCTCTTGCGCTCGTAGGAGAAGCAATATGAAGGTGAAAGAGCTATGTGAAGACATCCGCCGCTATTGCCAAGCTAATGCCGACGAGGCCGTCATCAAGAAATATTCACGGTACTTCAAGGAGGGCTACGACGCCTACGGTCTATCGAGAGAGAAGTATGAAGAGAAGGTCGATTCACTTCTCAATGACAATCGCGTCACGATGAAGCTGGTGCTGAGCGCGAGCCCTCATCTGATCAAGACTGGAAAATTTGAGGAAACCAGCTTTGCCATTCGTCTATTGAGTAGATTCTCCGGGGATTTTACGGCGGAGACGTTCGGGAAAATCGGGAAATGGTTCGAGATCGGCATAGCAAACTGGGGTCATACGGATGCGATTTGCGGGCTGTTAATCCCGCCGTTTTTCGACAGGAAAATTGTGTCGTTGGAAGCGTTGTCCGACTGGCGAACGGCGGAAAACAAATATCAGCGGCGCGCGGTACCGGTTGCCATGCTCGCGCTGCTCAAATCGACCGATGATTACGCGCCGTTGTTTGCATTTATCGACCCACTCATGCTGGACGGCGAGCGCGTAGTCCACCAGGGCTTGGGCTGGTTCCTGCGCGAGGCTTGGAAACTCAAACGAAAAGAGACGGAAGCCTTCTTGCTCAAGTGGAAGAACGACGCCGCCCGGCTGATCTTTCAGTACGCGACGGAAAAGATGACACCCGAGCAGAAGAAACGATTTAAGAAAACGAAATAGCGGATAATGTCATGAAGCAAGTGTATGTTGCCAACAGAGATCAGTGGCGGCAGTGGCTTTCGCGACACCACGCGGCGGAAGCGGGCATATGGCTGGTCTTTTATAAAAAGGGGACCTCGAAGCCGACAATTGCTTATGAGGATGCTATTGAAGAGGCACTGTGCTTTGGCTGGATCGACAGTATCATCAAGAAGATCGACGAGGAGAAATACGTCCGCAAGTTCACGCCGAGAAAAGAGACCAGCCGGTGGTCGCAGCTCAACAAGAGGCGAGTCGATAAGATGACAAAGCTGGGCAGAATGACGCAAGCCGGGCTGGCAAAGATAGAAGCAGCGAAGAAGACCGGGGTCTGGAACCAGGATGCCCGGCTTGTTATTCCGCTGGATATCCCGCCGGAGTTTGCCAAAGCTTTGGCCCGGAATAAGAAGGCGAAGATGAACTTCGAGAAGCTTGCTCCGTCCTATCGCAGGCAGTATCTGGTCTGGATCGCCGTAGCCAAGCGGCCGGAAACGAAAGAGCGGAGAATTGCCGAATCCATCGCGTTGCTGGAGAAGGACGAAAAACTGGGAATGAGATAATGGATAGCGATAGCCTCGATCAGCCGTTGTATGTGTCCAAAAGATTGTTCAGGAACTTATGGCAGAAGTATCGAATCTACACTGACCGGGTCGAGTTGCGGACTTTCATGGGGCGGAAGGTGATTCGTGCGGAGGACCTTTTGGAGGTAGAGGTCCGTCCGCCCGTGGTGATCGGCGATCTTTTCAGGGGCAAGGACTTCGCCCGCAGTTTTGCGCTGAAACTGGACATGGCAGATTTTTTCCATCACGTCGCGATTCACCGGCGGTCCGGCTGGATCAAACACCTCCGCTTCACCCCACATGACCCGGATACGTTTGTGAAGGTCTGCAAATCAATCGTGACATGAATGAGAGACGGATAATCATTTTGGCAGTGGCGAACATTCCGGTGTTCCTCATTGTGGGCAAGATCTACTTCGGCAGTCTGGCGCGGTTCCTCGATTGCTTAAGATACTGGCATACTCCCGACATTGTCTCACGCATGGAGGGAGAATACTGGGATGATGTCCGGTCCAGTTGGGGCTTGTTCTTCTTCATCGGGGGCTGCGCCGCCCTCCTGGCCGGCGAGTATTATCTAATCGGCAAGTTCTTTGGATGAAATGCACGTGTGACCCCGGCTGGTGGCTGACAATTAGAGTTGACAACATGTAGCCGAATGGCTACACTATACATATGATTGAAATTCGCAAGACTGAACTATTCGCCAAGTGGCTCGACGGCCTGCATGACATTCGTGCACGTGCTCGTGTCCTTGTGCGAATTGAGAGGTTGGCGGCCGGCAATCCCGGCGGCGTGAAGGCCGTGGGTGAAGGTATTTCAGAGTTGCGGATTGATTACGGGCCTGGCTATCGGGTGTACTACAAGAAACACGGGCGGAGGGCGGTAGTATTGTTGGCCGGGGGCGACAAGAGCACCCAGGCGAAGGATATCAGAACCGCTTTGCGTCTTGCACGGAATTTATAGGGGCATATCATGGCCAAGACCACTACTACCAAATACGACGTTGCTGAGCATCTTAGAACGCCGGAGGAAATGGCGGCGTATCTTGAAGCTTGCATCGAGGAGGCCAATGGGGATGCTGCTTTCATCGCGAAGGCTCTGGGAGATATCGCCCGGGCTAAGGGGATGACCCAGGTT